>CAYZIQ010000049.1:0-19390 GCA_964478375.1 uncultured Chloroflexus sp.
TGCCGGAACGTAAATCGCTGGAACAAGTTGTCCTTTTTCGGTGATTTAAACTTTTTCTCCATCAAAAATCAGGCAGCATCCACTCCGGTCACCTTAGAAAACAGCCGATGCAGCAAGGCAAAAGGCAAAACCAACGCCAAATGCACCGACCCGCTCAAACCAAAAATCGCGGCCAGGCCTTTAAGAAAAGAATTGACGGGCGGAGCCAAGTTGGCTAGCATCCAAGGGCCGGCGCCGGCCAGAATGGTCAAGGCAAGCAGAATCGCGATCACCAACCCCAGCGGCAGCCAAGCGTGGCGGTCGGAGGGCGATGGCATCATGGTGCTGCTGACCACAAAAGTCAGGTAGAACCAAAGCCAGAAATTGTGAATCAGGGGCAAGAGCGAGACCCCCCTCCAAAATAATTCAAACTGGCCGCCGCGCAGCAAATCCCATAAGATTGGCATCTCCATGCGGTAGACGGCCGCGTAAGCCACAAACAGGCAGCCGGAAACGAGCGGCGCAGCACCGATCAGAGAGTCCCTTATGATGCCGCCGCTCGCAATCTCGACATAGCCCAGGCGCAAGGTACCATCCGCCATCGGCCGTGGGAAGATCGAGAAACGTCCGGTGCGCACGCGCAACAGACACGCCATCAAGAAATGGCTTAACTCGTGTAGAAAAATACCGGGGATGAAAATCGAAGAAAAGATTAGCGCGGTTATATCCTGGCGGCGAGTGAGGATAAGAAAGACGGCCTGGATCTCGCGGTGCAGGGCGCGCTGCAAGAACACCAACACTACCAAGATCAGCACCAACCAGAGCAGGCCGTCAAATCCGGTAAGTATTGCCAAGTTTACTATTTCACTGCGGCGCGCGCAATTGCGATGAACTCATTCGTCTTCAGGCTAGCCCCGCCGACCAACGCGCCGTCAATATCCGGCTGGGAGAAGAACTCGACCGCGTTAGAGGCCGTCACCGAACCACCATAGAGGACACGGATCGCCTGCGCGGTCTCCTGACCGTGCAGGTCGCCCAGCGATTTGCGGATCACATCCCGCACGACGGCCTCGGCATTCTCACCGGTCGAGGCGCGGCCGGTGCCAATCGCCCAGACCGGCTCATAAGCGATGACGATTTTCGGGGCAAACGCCTCATCCAGCCCCTTCATCCCCTCTCTCACCTGCCGCGATACGACCTCGGCGGTGCGCCCGATTTCGTTCTCAGCCAAAGTCTCGCCCACACATAAGATCGGGGTAAGGTTATGCGTCCGGGCCGCACCGATTTTTCTGTTGACGGTTTCATCTGTCTCGCCGAAGTACATCCGTCGTTCGGAATGTCCAATGATAACGTACCCACAGAACTCGGCGACCATCGCTGGAGAAATTTCGCCGGTAAACGCACCTCTTTCCTCCCAGTGCATGTTCTGCGCGCCCAAGCCAATATCAGTGCCCTGGAGCAGCGCCGCAACGGTGAGCAGCGAGGGGAAAGGCGGGCATACCACTTTCTCCACACCCCTGATTTCACGCAACTCCTTGGTCATATCGAAGACCAGCGAACGAGCCTCCCCGACAGTCTTATTCATTTTCCAATTGCCGGCAACAAAGGGAGTGCGCATCTCTACCATGTAAGCCTTATTTATCTATCTTGCAACGCGGCCACGCCCGGGAGTGTCAGTCCCTCCAGCATCTCCAAAGAGGCCCCGCCGCCGGTAGAGATGTGCGTAATCTTACCGGCCAGGCCGGATTGCTGGATGGCTGCCACCGATTCGCCGCCACCAATGATGCTGACCGCACCGGACTCGGCCACAGCCCGCGCGATACCAAATGTGCCTTTGGCAAACTCTGGAAATTCGAAAACGCCCATCGGCCCGTTCCAGACGACGGTCTTGGCAGTCTTGACAACCCTGGCATAGCTGGCAACCGTCTCAGGGCCGATATCCAGGATGCGCCATCCTTCGGGAATGGGCCCCGTTGGCATAACCTTATGGTCAGCCGCAGCCTCGAACTTATCACCAATGGCCACATCCACTGGCAAGCGCAGTTTCGTGCCGGCCATTTTTAGGATTTCCTTGGCGGTTACCAATGCCTCGTCCTCGACCAGCGAGTCGCCCACCGGATAACCTTGCGCCTTAAAGAAAGTGTTGGCCATACCGCCGCCGATCAGGATCGTATCAGCTTTTGTGAGCAGGTTCTTAATGACGCCAATCTTGTCGCTGATCTTGGCACCGCCCAAAATAGCGACAAAAGGCTTGGTCGGATTGGCCACCGCCGCGCCAAGATACTGGATCTCTTTTTCCATCAGAAAACCGGCTACGGCCGGCAAGTATTTTGCCACCCCTTCCGTAGAGGCGTGCGCCCGGTGCGCAGAGCCGAAAGCATCGTTGACGTAGATATCGGCCAAAGCAGCCAACTGCTTCGCCATTTGGGCGTTGTTCTTCTCTTCTTCGGGATGGAAGCGGGTATTTTCGAGCAAGAGCACCTCTCCCGGTTTGAGCGCCCTGGCGGCCTTTTCTGCGATTGGCCCGATGCAATCCTCGGCAAAAGCCACTGGCTTTCCCAGGAGCTTGCCCAGATGACCGGCCACCGGTTTCAGCGAGTACTTGGGGTCAGGACCCTCCTTGGGACGCCCCAGATGCGAGCACAGGATGAGCGCCGCACCGTGCTCGAGCAGGTATTCGAGTGTGGGCAAGGCGGCGCGGATGCGTGTGTCGTCGCCCACCACACCATCCTTGATCGGCACATTGAAATCCACGCGCACGAGGGCGCGCCTACCTTTCACAGTAATATCCCGCACGGTTTTCTTGTTAAACATGTTAGCCTCCGGCTAATATCAGGCACTAAAGTGTCAGGCATCAAGACTTGACGCCTGACACCGGAACACTTGACACGCCTTAGAGAGATTTCGCCATCAGGGCCGCCAAATCCGCGGTGCGCACCGAGTAACCCCACTCATTATCGTACCAGGCAACCACCTTGACGAAGGTGCTCTTCTCTTTGCCGAGAACGCTGGTGAAGGGCAGATCCACCGAAGACGAATACGCGCTCCCCTTGAAATCCATGCTGACTAGCGGCTCGTCCACAGCCTCTAGGATGCCTTTCAGCGGAGGTTTGGAGGCCGCGTCGCGGAAGGCCTGACGTAGCTCATCGGTAGTGGTCGGGGTTTCGATTTCAGCGGTGAAATCCACGATCGAGACGGTAGGAGTGGGTACGCGCAGGGCGTATCCATCGAACTTGCCGGCCAGGTCTGGAATGACCAGCTTCAGGGCTTTGGCCGCGCCGGTCGTGGTCGGGATGATGTTCATCGCCGCGGCGCGCGCCCGCCTCAAATCCGAATGTGGCAGGTCGAGAATGCGCTGATCGTTGGTGTAAGAGTGGACGGTGGTCATGAAGCCGCGCACGATCTTGTACTTGTCGTGCACAACCTTGACCGCCGGAGCCAGACAGTTCGTGGTGCAAGAGGCATTAGAGACAACGTGATGAACCTTCGGATCATACTTGTCGCCATTTACGCCCAAAACGATGGTCAAGTCTTCGCCTTCGGCCGGCGCAGAGATGATGACCTTTTTTGCTCCACCTTTGGTAATGTGATTGACCGCGCCCTTGACCGTCTTGCCCTTCTTATTGACGCCATCATTCTTGATCGTAAAGATGCCGGTGGACTCGATTACGATTTCAATTCCCAGGTCACCCCATGGGATATTAGCCGGGTCGGTTTCCTTGAAGGCCTTGATCTTCTGGCCGTCAACCACGAGAGCGCCATCCGCAGCCTCGACTTTGCCGTTGAAGCGACCGTAATTCGAGTCATATTTGAGTAAATGCGCCATTGTTGGCAAATCGCCGATGTCATTGAAAGCCACTACTTCCAGCTCGCCTGAATAGAAATCGCGCATCGCCTTCAAGACCTGGCGGCCAATGCGGCCAAAACCGTTGATTCCAACACGTACTGCTGACATTGCAAAACCTCCTGAATGGATTATGGATCATCTCAATAAATCGGGGACCGTTGTGGGCGGACGGCTTTGTCCGCGCGCTTCCTTCCTCCCTCAATCATTGAAACGATGCCGTTATTTCTATCAACGCGAAAGCGTTGTAGTTTCTCTTTCCAATGGGCCTGTCCGTTCATAAAACAGGTCAACCAGTGCCTGCGCTAGCTTAGAGGCCTCGTGGTGTAGTGGGCGCTGGTGGTCAAGCAAATCGGCGCAATAGACGCGTCCATCGCCCATCAGCTCTTCGTCAAGCCACACCCATTGGACACCCTCCGGCAAATCCGCCTCGTAGCTGGTGTTACACACGACGATGTCAATGACGTCCTCGCCGATACAATTTTCCAGCGCACGGACGTGATCGCCGCAATTATAAGCCTGTGTCTCGCCAATCTGGGTAGCAACATTGCAAACGAAAATCTTTATTGCCCGGCTGGAGCGGATAGCTGCCAGCAAGTCTGGAACCAAAATGTTCGGCAGGATGCTCGTATAAAGACTGCCTGGCCCGATGATAATCATATCTGCGGCCAGGATCGCCTGGATAACCGGCGGGAAGGCAGTCGCGTCGTTCGGCTCGAGCCAGACCCGGCGCACGCGCCCGGCAAACTGCGGAATCTTGCTCTCGCCCTCTACGCGCACCTCGTTCGCCAGGTTCGGCAATTGCACGTCGGCCACGAGGCGCACATTCTTCAATGTCGCCGGCAAGACACGACCGTGAACCGACAAGACGCGACCTGACTCGGCAACAGCCTCTTCAAAGCTGCCGGTAATGTCGGCCATCACCGAAATCAACAGGTTGCCGAACGAATGGCCGTCCAGTTGCGAATCGCCGCTGAAACGGTACTGGAACAACTGGGTCAACAAGGCTTCGTCGTTGGAGAGCGCCGCCAGACAATTGCGGATATCGCCCGGCGGAAGGATACCCATACTGCGCCGTAATTCACCCGAAGAACCACCGTCATCCGTCACCGCGACCACCGCTGTCAGGTTGTGTGTATGCTCCTTCAATCCGCGCAACACGGTTGAAATCCCATGGCCGCCTCCAATGGCGACAACGCGTGGGCCCTTCTCGCGGCGGCGGTACTCAGCCACCTGATCCACCAACTTCTGCCCTGGGCGGAGAAAGGGGATGAGCAGGGAGCGGTTCAACCCCCAAATTCCAACCAAGATGAAACCAACGCCAATGCTGCCGAAAATAAGGACGCGCACGAGACGAGGTAATGCCTGTAAGGAGATCAATTGGATGATTGGCAGCCACCAGGTCTCGGGCGCGTTGCGGTAGATATCCAACAACAAAAGCCCCAGGCCAACAGCCGAGAATGTAATTCCAGCAAGGAGCAATAGAAACCAGCGTTTTACGCCGAGGCCGGGCGACAGCCAGCGAAGAGCGCGAGCGATCTCCTTCCTAATCGAAAGATTCCGTGCTTTCTGCTTTTTACTCATCATCGGGATGATAGCAGTCTTTGAGTGAATAGTCAACCAAATACCGCTATGTTATAATGCTCGCGTGGGTGCCTTCATCGTTGCTGATACGGGGGCACACAGTCTTAAAAAAGGAGAACTATTTATGGAGCCAATGAAACTGCCAGGGCCAAAAGCCCGTGCGCTGATCAAGCGCGATTCATCGGTCATTTCGATGTCTTATCCGCGCGGGGTGCCGTTCGTCATGGATCACGGGCGCGGCACCGAGGTCTGGGACGTGGACGGCAACCGCTTTTTGGATTTCGCGGCTGGCATCGCGGTCGTCTCCACGGGCCACGCCCATCCGGCCGTCGTCAAGGCGATTCAGGAACAGGCCGAGAAATTCATCCACATCTCTTCGGATTTCTATCATGAAAAATGGATCCAACTCGGCGAAAAACTGGATGAGATTGCCCCATTTCAAGAGGCAGCCCAATCGTTTATGACCAACTCCGGCACGGAGGCTGTCGAAACGGCCATCAAACTGGCCCGTTATCACACGGGACGGGCAAACTTCATTGGCTTCACCGGCGCGTTTCACGGTCGCACAATGGGCGCGGTGACCTTCACGGCCAGCAAGCCCACTTACCATCGCGGCTTCTACCCGCTGATGCCCGGCGTCGTCCACGCGCCGTACCCCAACCCGTACCGCCCGATTCTTAATTGCCTGCCCGGAGAAGATTACGGCGAGACCGTTGTCCGTTATATCAAGGAGGAAATCTTCGGCCACATCCTCCCGCCGGATGAAGTGGCTGCGATTCTCGTTGAAACGATCCAGGGCGAGGGTGGCTATATCATCCCACCCGCAGGTTTTTATCCCGCGCTGCGCGAACTTTGCGATGAGCATGAAATCCTGCTGATCACCGACGAAGTTCAATCCGGCATAGGGCGCACAGGCAAATGGTGGGCAATCGAGCATTTCGACGTCGAACCCGATATCGTAACATCGGCAAAGGGGATTGCATCCGGTATGCCCATCGGCGCTTGCATCGCCCGTGACTCTGTCATGGATTGGGAGCACGGCGCGCACGGCAACACGTATGGCGGTAATCCGCTCGCTTGCGCAGCAGCACTGGCGACTCTGGATCTCATCGAGAATCAATATATGCAAAATGCTGCCGAAGTCGGCCGCTATACACTGGACGCGCTGCATGAGATCATGGTGCGGCATCCCAGCATCGGCGATGTACGCGGCCTGGGTTTGATGATCGGTGTTGAGTTCGTCAAGGATCGCAAGAGCAAAGTCCCCGCTGAAAAGTTGCGAGAACGTATCGTAGAGTTAGCTTTCGAACGCGGCCTGATCCTGCTCGGCTGTGGGAAAAGCGCCATACGCCTTGCACCGCCGCTGAGTGTCTCCAAAACTGAAATTGACGAAGGCTTGACCATTTTTGAAGAAGCGATCACGCTGGCGGAGAAAGAAATAAAGTAATGCTTCCCGATTTCCGCGTTCGACAGCGGGATTACCTGCTTGAAATCGCGCGCGCCGTCACTCAGGAGCTTGACCTAGACAAACTCCTGGCGCGCATCCTGCGCATTTCCATCGAAATGCTCGCCGGTCAAGCCGGGATCATCGCGCTGAAAGAGAGCGCGGGGTGGCGTGTCGCTGCCGCATACGGCATTCCACCAGCTTTTTTACATTATCTCGAGCCGCTTCTCGCCGAAGAAAAGGTGCGTGAGCTGAACGTCACGGAACTCAACCGCATGTTGAAGGAACTGGCCTACACTGCCAGTATGGGCTTGCTCAACGGCGTCGGTCTACCGTTGGTTGCGCATGGACAAGTCATCGGCGTGACCTTTATATTCCGCAGCTATCCCGACCTCTTTTCCGCCAACGATAAACTACTCTTGCAGAGCTTCGCCGACCAGGCCGCGATCGCGGTTTTCAACGCCCAACTCTATACCCAGGTACGTTACGAAAAACAGCGCCTGGACGCCTTGCTAGATTCCGCCGCGGACGGGATTCTTATCCTGACGGCAGATCGTCTCGCCGAACGCGTCAACGCCGCCCTCGAGCGGATGTTAGGCATGTCCCGCGACAAGATCCAAGGCCGTTCGCATACTGAAATCATCCGCTGGGCACGCCGCCCCGAAGGTCTGACGCTGGAGGAAGCCGAAACAGGCGGCTGGCCGCTGACCCCCAATGCATACTTATATGTCGAGGGTGATCTGCAGCGGCCTGAACCGCCCCCACTGCCAGTTGGTATCACTTATGCCCCACTCTTGACCCCAGATGGTATCCTGCGCAATATTATTGTCACAGTGCGCGACATCACGAAATTTCGCACCGCTGAGGAGATCAAGAACACCTTTGTCTCGATTGTTAGCCACGAGCTTAAGACGCCCGTCGCACTGATCAAAGGCTACGTCAGCACCCTGCGCCGCGAGGATGCCACCTGGGATCGGGCGATCGTGCAAGACAGCCTAAAAGTCATCGAGGAAGAAGCCGACCGTCTGACGGTGATGATCGAGGATTTGCTGGACGCATCGCGCCTGCAAGCTGGTGGCTTGAAACCCAATCTGGCCGATATTTTCCTGCCAGACCTGGCCGAACGACTGGCCAAACGCTTCCGCACCCAGACCGATCATCACACCATCGCCGTTGATTTCCCAAAGAAATTCCCGATCATCCTCGCAGACGAGAAACGCATTGAGCAAGTACTCGCCAACTTGCTATCCAATGCCATCAAATACGCCCCCGGCGGTGAAATCCGCATCAGTGGTCAGGTACGGCCAGAGCAAGTGATCGTTACCGTAAACGACGAAGGGGCAGGCATTGATCCAGCCGATATTCCCTTCATCTTCGACCGTTTCTACCGCGCCGATGGAGTCGTAAGAAAGACAAAAGGCGCGGGTTTGGGACTCTACCTGGCGCGAGCCATCGTAGAGGCGCACGGTGGACGTATTTGGGTGGACCCGAAACCGAATACCGGTGCCCGCATTTGTTTCTCCCTGCCACGCCAGCCCGCGCCCTGACCAACAAACACGAATGTTCCTTCGCATTCTGCGCGGCCTCGAGACAGCCTTTTATGGTTTCCTTCTCACCCTGTTGCTCAGCAGCAGCACCCTGCTCGTCCCCACCGACGCGACTGGAAAGGTGCGCGTCTACACGCGTCCGATTGAATTCGACTACTTCGATTGGACGCTAGAAGCACTGGGGGGCAAATTCGCCCAGGGCGCAATCGGCACGCCACTTTACTTCGCCAAGGATGCCCGTCACCGCCTCGTGGCGGATACCCTGAAATTGATTGGGCAAATCATCCAGGATGAACATCAACTAAGCCTCATTTACACCAACCCGCAGGTCGAGGATCCCGAATCCGCCTCAACTGAGCTGAGAGCGGAATTGAGCCAACTCAAGTCGCGCCAGGCTGAATTGATGCCAATCTCGGAGGCCATCTTGCAGGAACAGGTCAGCGCGGTGGTCAACGAGCTGGGATTGACGACCGGCGGACAGCCCGTCCCTCCCATCCTGTTCCACATCACGCCCCTGCCCTACGATCTGATCGTCTCGCCTCGCGACAAGATTGAATCTATGACCAGCATCTCCCTTCTCCCCGACCTTTCGGTGGATCAGCAAGTTGCCTTGGAAGAGCGCGTGGACAAGGGGCTGAACGTCTCCTCGCTGGTCGTGCCGGTAGGCGGGATTGGTTCGTATCCGACCATGGTCGAGAGCACCACGGACCTAAACTGGCTGACTGACACCATCGTCCACGAATGGATCCACAACTGGTTGACTCTGCGTCCGCTGGGGTTGAACTACGACACCTCTCCTGAACTGCGCACCATGAACGAGACGGCTGCATCCATCGCCGGACACGAGATCGGCGCACTCGTCATACAGCTCTATTACCCCGAACTGAAACAAGCACTTCTAACCCAGGTCAGACCAATCACCCTGCCGCTGGGGCCAATTGACCCGGGCGACTTGCACAAGCCCTTCGACTTCCGCGCCGAGATGCACACCACGCGCGTCCGTGTGGACGAACTGCTGGCCCAGGGAAAAATCGAAGAAACCGAGGCCTACATGGAGCAGCGGCGGCAGCTCTTTTGGGATAACGGCTACCCAATCCGCAAGCTCAATCAAGCCTATTTCGCCTTCTATGGCGCCTACGCGGACGTTCCAGGCGGCGCGGCGGGCGAAGACCCGGTTGGCCCGGCGGTGCGCCAATTGCGCTCTCAGAGCGTTTCGCTGGGAGATTTCCTGCACCGAATCGCACAGATGACCTCATTCCAGCAGTTACAGGAAGCGGTGGCGAGGTGATTTGCGATTTTAGATTTACGATTGACGATTGATCATCCAAACGTAGAAAATGCGCAAAATCTTCCTGTCCAGCCTGAAGGCATTGTTGGCGTCCCATCTCAATGACGTTCGGCTGGTCTACCGCCATCTGCCATTGAGTGGCGAAGCGGAGGATTTGTTGTATAATCGCCGCTACCTGTCAAGCAAAGGATAGCTCATGCAAATACTGCTCAAAATCGTTGACCTTTTTCTCCATCTGGATAAGTATCTAAGCGATGTTATCTCAACCTACGGCCTGTGGACATATGGCCTGCTCTTCTTCGTTATCTTCATGGAGACCGGCTTCGTCGTGACCCCTTTCCTGCCCGGCGATTCGCTCATCTTCGCCGCAGGGACGTTCGCTGCCCTGGGGGCGCTGAACCCATTCGTCTTGTACCTTTTATTGGCCGGGGCGGCCATCTTGGGTGATACGGTCAACTACTGGATCGGCCACGCCATCGGTGAGCGCGCTTTCAGCGGCGAGATCAAGTGGATCAAGAAGGAATACATGGAACGTACACACGCCTTCTTCGAGAAGCACGGCGGCAAGACCATCTTCCTGGCGCGCTTCGTGCCCATCATCCGCACCTTTGCGCCCTTCGTGGCCGGCGTGGGCGAGATGACTTACGGCTATTTCATCTCGTACAATGTATTCGGCGGTCTGACCTGGGTGGCGCTATTCCTGGCAGCAGGTTATTTCTTTGGCAACATTCCTTTTGTCAAACACAACTTCTCGCTGGTCATTATTGCCATCATCCTCATTTCGCTCGTGCCGATGATGGTGGAGGCCTGGAAATCGAGAAGAGGAAAAGTGGGAAGCAAAAAGCAAGAAGCGGTGTAACCTTTCCACATTCGCTGCATCTAATTTGGTTGGCAGACAGGCACTCTGTCACCGAGGATATCACTTGCAAGGAGTCACCGATGCCAATTTTCGAGTTTGCCTGTAACGAATGTGGTCATCCCTTCGAAGAGCTGGTGCGCAACGCCAGCGATACGAGCGAAGTGACCTGCCCATCCTGCGGCGGTTCGCAGGTCAAGAAGAAAATATCCACTTTCGCTTCGAAGGTTTCAGGAGGAAATCCCTTTTCGCTAAATGCGGGCGCATCCGCTTCATGCCGCACCGGCAGCGTCTGAGGGGCGTGACACAGCGATTGGCCGTGTGCCGATCAAACGAGCAGTATCGAGCAACAAAGCAAAGAGGCCTCCAATCAAGAAAGCCTCTTTATTCAGTAGGCATTATTTTGTCACGCCCAACAACCTCGGATACCAATACCACAAGATATCCGAAGCCAATTTCCCATGGATGGAGGCGGATTTATCCTGCAAGATAGTGGGGGGATAATAGCCGCGGCTGACGAAGCCCGTAATCCAGGTGCGTGAGTTCGTCGCGCTGAGCAATGCCTGATAGATATCCGCTTGAGCTTTCATATCCACACTGAAAGCCGGATTATCCGGCTCCGGCTGGCTGAACGCCGTCCAGGGCAGGCAGCCGTCCTTACCATCCGGCGGACAGGCGCTCGCCGCGCCGTTGATCGAGGGGGAAGCCACGGCCAGCACCAGTGGCTTCTGCAAAGATGCCTGAAAAGGTTGGATATCTGTATCCAACAGTTGACCGGCCTGTGCTTGCATCTCCTCGACCGATGGAGAAGCCGCATTGCTCAACGGCGCGTTCCAGAGCAGGTAAATACCATCCGCGTCTTTTATGAAAGCGGGAGCACTTTGTAAACCACCAGGATATGTCAACGCCCAATAGACCGCACCGGGGTAATGCTCGCGGACTTCAGCGATCAAATTCCGCCAGCGCGTGTCCGCGTCCGCGGGGAGGGTAACGCTGCCGCCGGGCAGAGCTGGGGTCAGCCAATCGCCGCCCAAGATCAGGCACTGCGCGCCGGAACGGGCCGCCAGGTCAGCGTAATAGACGGCGAAAGCCTGGTAACGCGCGAACCAGCTATTCCACCAGCTTTCGTTACCCGGCGTTTCTTTCCACCATTCCTCGGCTGAACCCAGGAAATTGGCCGAGGGGAAGAGGGCGACGTTCAGGTTGAGGGCGCGTGCCCGGCCAATGGTCTCGTTCGTGTCGGCCCAGAGTGGATCGCGGCCCGGCTGTGGCGTAAAGACCAGCGGAGATGAGCGACTATACGTCCACGTCGGTGTCAAAATAACCCAGTTTGAACCAATTGCCTGGATATTTTGAAAGGCCTGGGGCATGAGCGCCTGCCAGGTGGGATCATAATAAGCCTGGAGCTCAATTCCCGCCCAGAATCCGGCCGAGCGCGGCGTCACCGTCAAGCCGACCAGCGACCCTGGCGTTGACGTTTGCAGCCAGGTCCAGCCGCTGACCGTATCCTGCAAGTCTTGCGGCGTGAGGCTGGTGGATACCGGCTGTCCGTGGTGGCCATCCGGTGTGGCGATATCATCCGCGCTGCCGCATTGGTCGTTGCGACAATACCGGTATTCGAACGTGCCCAACATGTTCAAGGGGCTGAAGATTTCATATACCCAACGGTTGTTCCCCAGCGGCCACATCGGAATCGGCTCTGTCCAGCCGTAAGGATTGAGCTGCATCGAGATGCTATCCGTGATCGGCGTCTCATCCGGGACGCTGACCTCGAACAGGATCGGTGCCGAGGGACCAGCCTGCCAGGTCTCGACCACATCCTGAACGAGGGAATTTTCTTGCGGGACGATCAACTGGCGGACGACAAACTCTCCGTTCTGTCGGTGCTCGGCGTTCCAGAACCCATCCCCCATCGTGTACTTATAGCGAATGTCTGCTCCGGCCGGCAGCATCAACGAGAGTGTAAAGCGCCCATCCGGCAACGGCGAAAGGACAGGCATGCGCGTGGCTACCGTGCTCAGGCCGCCATTTGAATCGCCGAAAGTGTTGCCCAACTGGTAGAGGTTGCCTGCCAGGCGGATCGGCGCGGTTGGGACAGTATTATGAGGCACGATCACGGTAAAGATTACATTGACCAGCGCGGCGGGAGCCATCGCAACCTTGACCGGTGTGATCTTATCTGCCACCACTGTCGCGCCTTGCTGGAAAGTGCGGTACAGCCCATCCAGGGCATAGGCAACCAGGTTATGCGTTCCGGGCGGCAGGCCCTCCAGAGAGAAATTGCCGCCCGAATCCGTCAAGGTTTGCAAGCCGCCGGCAGTGACAAGCATATCGGGGATGGGCGTCCCATCTTCGGCGTTGACCACCTGCCCAACGACGCGCCCGGTCGGACCTGAAAATGGGGTGTCGCTCCAACTGGCAACTACATCTTGCACGGCCATTGGCCCGGTGACGTAAGCGATGCGGTAACGCACAGCCTGATCCACAGAATTATCCTCGAGGATGGGCAGCGTAGCCTGGCGCAGGTAGCGATACTTCACCACGCTGTCCACCGGCAGCGGGAGGACGAGCGTGTAGTGTAATGTATCCACCCCGCGCATTGGATAATTGACCGCGTTCAGTGCCAGCCCGGTGACTTCATCCACCACGCTCAAATATAGACTCTCGCCCGGCAGCAACGGCGCAGGTAGGCTTACGTCGAAAGTCACCTCCGCATTTGGCTGAGGCGTAGAAGTCGGTGGGAGAGCGTAGGGCAGCGTAGGGGTCGGCGGTACGAGGCCGGAGGTGTCAATCAGCGAGAGCGTGCAACCGGCCAAGAACAGCCCGCTCAAACTCGCCAAGAGGACCGGTCGAATAACAAGATGAGTGACGAGGTGCTTTCTCATGCCCCCTCCTTCAGGTAGCGATGAGCGGGGGAAGAAAAGGTGGAAAGAATCAAGAGGCTTCCGTCTCTGGACGTTCCCGTCCGATCAAGGCAAGGTGACTCATGCCGATGCTGAGGAAATATAACATGATCATCGGCGCCATGACCAGGGTCATATTGACCGGGTCAACGGTCGGGGTGATGGCAGCCGCCAGGACTGCGATCACGATCACCGCGATACGCCAGTTACGAGCCAAGAAAGGCGGCTTGACGATACCCATCAGGGTCAGCACATAGATAATAAGCGGAAATTCAAAGGAGATGCCAATCCAGAACATGAGACCAGTGACGAAATTGATGTACGAGGATGGACGTGGAATGGTCTGGATGCCCATGAAGCTCAACAGGAACGGCAGCGCTGTGGGGAGGAGAAAAATATATGAGAACGCCATCCCACCGATGAAGAAAATTCCGGCCAGCGGAATGCCCAACAAACCCAAGCGGCGCGACCGGGCGCTCAAACCCGGCGCGGCGAACAACCAGACCTCGAAGGCAATGTAAGGCAAGGCAACTGCAAAGCCTCCCAATAAGGCCACGCGCATGAACACGCCCACCGATTCGGTCACATCAATGGCTTTCAAGGCTTTAATGCCGCCAATCGGTTTCGAGAGGAAATCAATGATCTGGGAGGTATAGGTCGCGCACAACAAAATTCCGGCCGCCACTGCAATCAACATCCGGAACAAGTGCTTGCGGAGTGCCTCCAGGTGCTCCAATAGTGCAGCCGGCTTCCTGACGGTATCCGAAAAAGCATCTACGACCGGCCGGTCCTCGGGTTCAAAGGTCAGAAAAGCATAAGCCTTCCTATATAGCCTGACTGGCGAGCAGATAAGCCACCAAATTGCCCTGAATGGGAAAGTTATGACGCGCCACAATGCAATCCAGTATTTGCGCATAAGCCCTCATTCTGACGATTCGCTATCCTTTTCAGGTGGGGCAATGGCGTTGGGAAGCTCGGGCTGAATATCAGGCGTATTGCTGACTGGGCTCGGCTGAGTCCAGGCATCGAGCGATTTATTGATCTCCCTTGTCGTCTCAGTCAGTTCTTTGGATGTATCCTTTTGCAGCTCTTCAAGATTAGCCTCACGCATCAACCTGTTCGGCAAAGTGCGTAACTGGCGGCTGGCATCCATCACCGTTTTCCAGGTATCGGAGCGGACGAGTTGATTCAATCCCCTCCCAATAGTCCTGGCCGTTTTTTCCAGATCCTTTGGCCCCAATATGATCAGCGCGATGAGCAAGATGAAGAGGAGTTCAAGTGGACCAATTCCCAGGATCTCCATGTATACCTTATTTTCCCGAGCGAATTACCTGTGTAATTTCGTTTTGGTGATCGGCCAAGCTGCCTAGCACACCATTGACGAAGCGTGAAGCGCTGTCCGAGCCATACTGCTTCGCCACTTCAACCGCTTCATTGATGGCAACCTTGACCGGCGTTTCCTTCTTTACAGCAAACTCCCAGGCAGCTATGCGGAGAATGTTCCGATCGATGATGGCAACCTGATCGAGCGGCCACTCAGGCGCATACTTGGTCAGGACGCTATCCAATTGTTCGCGGATGGGAAGAACACCAAAAACGATCTGGCGGGCAAACTCCCCCAGTTCCTCACTGAGAGGCTCTTCCTCCAGGCGTCCCTTTAGAACCTCCTCAGGAGAATGACCAACTAGATCAACTTCATAAAGTACCTGCAGGGCTAAACCGCGCGCCCTGGTACGAGCTTTCATAGCGTATCAGCCCTCGTTGACAGGGTATTTAATGTCCTCAATATGGATGTTGACGTGGCCAACTTCGAGAGCGGTCATTTCGGTGATTGCGCGCGCCACCTGAAGCTGGACATTCCGGCTGACTTCGCGGATATTGACATCATTATTCAACACCAGAAAAACATCCACGAATACGTTGTTGTCTTCGAGCTCTATCCGAACCCCATCCTGGCCGCGACCCAGCAGGCGGTTGACGCCGCCGCGAACGGGCGCCAGGCTATTGACGCCCTCCACTTCCAGGGCTGCCATGCGCGCGATGGTCAAGATAACGTCAGATGTAAGCGTGGTCTTGCCTCGAGAATGAATATCAATCATCTAAGTCTCCTTGTTGGCGTGTCATTGCGAGGAGAGTCGAGCAGAACAATTATCTACATCATCGCCATGCCGCCATCTACACCCAGGATCTGACCGGTGATATAAGCCGCTTGATCCGAGGCCAGGAAAGCCACAGCATAGGCGACCTCCTCCGGCTGGCCTTTGCGTCCCATCGGGATCAACCGCATGATTGTCTCGCGCATCCCTTCTGAAACACCGGCCCAAATATCGGTCTCGATAAAACCAGCCGCGATGCCGTTGACAGTAATGTTGCGGGCAGCCACCTCGCGCGCCAGCGCTTTGGTAAAGCCGATCTGCCCGGCTTTGGAAGCCGAGTAATTGGTCTGACCGGCATTGCCCATCTGTCCAGCGACGGAGGTGATGTTGATAATACGCCCATAACGGTTGCGCATCATATGCTTGACGGCAGTCTTGGAGCAGTTGAAGGTGCTCTTCAAGTTGGTCGCCAGAACGGTATCCCAATCTTCCTCAGTCATCATCATGATGAGCATGTCGCGAGTGATGCCGGCGTTATTGACCAGGATATCAACCTTGCCGAAGGTCTCTGCGGCAAAGGCGATCAGCTTTTGCGCTTGTTGGAAATCGGAGACATCCGCCTGGAAGGTCACAGCCCGGCCGCCTCCATCCTGGATGGCATTGACCACGCCCTCAGCGTCGTCGGCGGATTTCAAGTAATTGATCACCACGGCCGCGCCTTGCCGGGCTAGTTCGAGCGCAATGGCCCGTCCAATGCCGCGTGAAGCGCCAGTTACCACTGCCACTTTGCCTTGCAGCATCAATGTTTCCGGCATTTTTTGCTCCTAGAAAAGATATTATACACCACGAAGGGAGGACACATTCGCCACGCTTCGCAATAGATAACACTTCATTTCGATTTTGGCCTCAACCCCCATCCCAACCCAAAGCCACCGATCAATGCAATCGCGCCCACCGTCAGGAAAGCATCCTGCCAGAAACGCATCGGGAAAAGCCGAATGAGAGTGTCGGAATACAGGAACAGCCACGAATCCCCCTCAAAGAACAGACTATGAAAATCGGTGAAGAATCGCCAGAAACTGGTCGTGGCGAAGACAGCAATCGCCGCGACCAACGCGACCGTCAGCCAGCCGCCCCGTCCCAGGCCGCGACGATAAACTTGCCACCAATTCCCCCATCGTGCCCAAATCCCCAGCGCCAAAATGACGAACCAGACGCCGTAGCCAATCTTGAGCACTGGCTGCACCACATTTTTGACATCCTGCATGTGGCTCAACTCGCGAGCATTGTAAAGCGGCGAGCCATCGGGAAAAATCAAGTCGCCCAGGAAACTTATCCCAGAATTATTAACCAAATACTGGAGCGCAATCTGTGACCAATGCAGACGATCTGCAAGGCTAAAACCATAATCATCCGCTGGAAAGCCGGGCGCGCGGTATTCGATCTGCAAAAATAGCGGCGTCAACAAGAGGCGCAAGCCGAGGAAAACCAAAGCCACGGGGACGAGAAGGGTAATGAGCCAGGAGAGAAGGGCTTGTAGAATTTTCATTGCAATGTATCCATCTCCCCATGCAGCACGAAATTTAGGATCATATTGTTCGTGATCCACTCGATGGGGGCCAGATCGTCGGTGAAGACCGTCGTTCGCTGCGGCGCGGGCTGGAGATTTACCCAGGTCAGGGACATGGATTTCAACAGGAGCGGAGGCGAGCTGGCACGCGTCGAAAGGGCGAGCAGGTTACGGTCCAGGTTCGCTGCCTCGGTCGGCTGGAGGGTGGCGTAGATCATCGAGTTGAACGTGCCGGGGATGTCCATCACGTAAATCGAGGGAAAGATCGTCCCGATGGTGGTCGCCAAGCCGTCAATCAACCGTCGGTCGCCGGGGACGCGGGCGACGTTAATGACCAGCACGCCCCGATCGGTCAGGTGATCAGCGACGACCTGGAAGAACTCCTGCGTGGTCATGTGCCAGGGAATGTAGGGCGGGCGGTAGGCGTCCACGCCGATCAAATCATACTTCTCGCGGCTGTTCGCCAGGCCCCAGCGACCGTCCTGCGCGATGACGTTCAGGTTGGGTAGATTCATCGCGAAATACTCGCGCCCTACGCGGACAATAGCCGGGTCAATCTCGAAGCCATCAATGACCACGTTCGGGAAGACGGACGCCGCCTGGCGCGCGGTGGTGCCAGCAGCCAGGCCAAGGATTGCGATGCGGGAAATCTGCGCAGGCTCACGATCCGAATAGAAGAACGGCCCAACGAGGAACTGCTGCCAGGGGCCGCCATAGTCGAGCGTATCCGGATTGTAAACCGAGTGGACGCCCTGGCCCTCGTTCAACCGCAGGTAACGATAGCCGTTCACTTCCAGCACTTGAATATAGTTATAGGCCGATTCGGTCTCGAAGATCTGGCCGGATGTCTTCTTGATGCCGCCGCGCCCTCCCAAGAGAGCGAGACCGGCCAGCACGACAATCATCAGAAGATAAGCCAACAGCGCTTTGCGTCCGCCGCTCAAAGCCAGGCCAGCCAGCGCCACGCACAGCAGGGCAACGCTGAAAATCAGGAAGGTTTTGGTGGTGCCGATGGTGGGGATCAGCACCAGCACCGGCAGGTACGTGCCAATGAACGAGCCGAGCGTGGAAATGGCATAAACGCTACCGGAGACGTTGCCGGCGCGCTGCGCATCGTCCATGCTCAGGCGGATGGCGAAGGGCGAGATCATCCCCAAGAGCGTGACTGGTATGCTGAACAGGATCAGCACGGCGACGAAAGACCCCAGCAGGATGCCCACCTGCAAGCCATCGAAGGCGTTCGCGGCGGCCCTCAAAACCGGCTGAGCGATATAAGGCACGACGCCGAGCGTGAACGCGCCCCAGGCCAGGATGCTGTACATCGTTTTGGGATGCGGCGAACGGTCCGCCCAGCGGCCGCCGAGGAAGTATCCCGCCGTGAGATAAATGAGGATGAGGCCGATGATGGCCGCCCAGACCAGGTTGCTGGTGCCGAAGATGTTGCCCAGGAGGCGCGAGGCGCAAAATTCGGCGGCCAGCGAGGTCATGCCAGAGACGAAGACGGTGAAGTAAAGGTAGCGGCGCATCGAGGTGATCCTTCCAAGAAATTGGAGTGATTATACACCGCACACATTGCTGGAAAATGTGCCATAATAGTAGCCTTGGCTACTATAATAGCAGCAATGAAACTCGTTGCCCTTGCCGGCGGCGTCGGCGGAGCGAAGCTGGCCGACGGACTCGCCCAAATCCTGCCGCCCGAAGACCTGACCATCGTCGTCAACACCGGCGATGACTTCGAGCATCTCGGCCTGACTATCTGCCCGGACCTAGACACAGTCTGCTACACGCTGGCGGGACTGGCGAATCCCGAAACCGGCTGGGGCCGCGCCGATGAAACTTTCCACGCCTTGGGGGACATTGCCAGACTCGGCGGAGAAGATTGGTTCAGATTGGGCGATAAGGACCTCGCCACGCACATCGAGCGGACGCGCCGCCTGCGCAGCGGAGAAAGCCTCAGCCAGATCTCACGCGCCTTCTGCCGCGCCTGGGGTGTGCGGCAGGCCATCTTGCCCATGTCCGATCAGCCAGTGCGGACCATGGTGGATACGGTTGAATTCGGCGAGCTGCCATTCCAGGAATATTTCGTTCACAAGAAATGTGAACCGAGGGTGAGAGGATTCCGGCTTGCAGGCGCAGAATCGGCCAAGCCCGCGCCAGGAGTGCTGGAAGCCGTGCAACGGGCGGATGCACTGGTCATTTGCCCATCGAATCCATGGGTAAGCATTGATCCGGTTTTGGCCGTGTTGGACCTCTCCCCTACCCCCCTGCACCCCCTTTCC
>CAYZIQ010000050.1:0-16661 GCA_964478375.1 uncultured Chloroflexus sp.
TTCAGGCTGCGGAAGAGGCGATCGCGCACTTTCGGCGGAACGTTCTCCGGTTCGCTGGCAGTCGCATGGTAGAGGTATACAGTCTTCCGCAACGTATCTACCACAATCTGGCAGTTTTGACATTCGGCGATGTGCCGCTGAATTTCCTCGCACAGCTCTTCGCTGAGCGTCCCATCCACGTAATCGGAGAGCGATTCCAAGAGAGATTTGCATTCCACTGACTTTGTCATTTCGCCTTACTCCTATCCCGAAGGCGTTCGCCGTAGTAGCTGCTGAGTTGCTCGCGCAGGTTCAGGCGCGCTCGCAGCAGGCGGGTCTTCACGGCAGTCTGGCCCAGGTTGAGGGCTTGGCTGGTCTCCTCGATGGATAAACCTTCGAGATCGCGTAAAATGAAAACGATGCGCAGTTTCTCCGGCAGGCGCTGGATGGCCTGGTCGAGGCGGTTCCTGGCCTCGGAGGAGAGCAATTCACCTTCGGGCAGACAGCACCAGTCCACGAATTGGACCGGGGAATAATCCTCGCCTTCATCATCTTCCAAGTTGGTATCCGTCAGACTCGTTTCGGGCCGCTGCTTACGAATCATCATCAGGGCCTCGTTGACGGCGATACGATAGAGCCAGGTGGCGAGGCTGGAACGCTCCTCGAAGCTGCGGATGTGCTTGAAAGCATTGAGGAAAGTGTTTTGGAGTACATCCTCGGCGTCTTGTCCGTCGCCGAGCATTTTCATCGCCATGCGGTATATCGGCCCGGAGTAGGCATCCACAAGCCGGGCGAATTCATCTCGATCTCCAGACTTGAGTGCGTCAAGGGAAAGTTCCGGGAGGAGTTTCTCACTCATTAGATGTTTTCCGAAATCAAAAGTTGCAGGCAGAGTAGCCCCTCAACAAGCAGGAGAAAGTGGGGATGCGCTGGCGGTCGCGGACTGCATACCCGAAGGGTGCAGAGCCGCCTCCACATCCCCGTTTGCCCACTTTGTTGAAAGATACCATTTCATACAGTATACCCGATGCCTATGACATAATGTGCTCAAATGAGGGACAAATGTCTTTCAATTTAGGAAGTTCGCCACTTGAAAGGGCTGGTAGGTTTGAATAATATCCATGCAATGATACTTAATGTACTGGAACGATTCTCATTCTTTGATGGTCTGAGCAAGGCAGAAGTGCAACTGTTGACGCCTTATTTTAGGTCGCAGTTTTATCCTGCTGAGACAGTTATTTTTGAGCAAGGCGATATCGCCGAATATCTTTATCTCGTCGTGAAGGGTGAGGTGCTCATCCGCTATAAGCCAGATGATGGGCCTATGATGACCGTAACGCGTGTCCAACGAGGCGGCGTTTTTGGCTGGTCGGCAGCATTGGGGAATGTGGCGTATACTTCCGGCGCGGTGTGCACCACAGATTGTGAATTTCTACAGGTTCGCAGCAGGGACTTACGGGCAATATGTGAGAAACATCCTGGGGTTGGCAAGGTGATTCTCGACCGCCTGGCGAACGTGATCGCTGAACGTTGGGAGAGCAGACGGACACAAGTGACTTCCCTGTTGGCAAAGGGCATCCGCCAGCCGGTCGGCTTTCCGAACAGGTTCGAGGAGGTTGGAGGAATGACAGAAACGAAACCCCTTTCACAAGAAGCTCAGATGAAGGGTTTGATCGAACAATTGAGTGCTTATATCGAGCATTTCCATGGCGGATCAGTGGAATTCGTTGATTTTAATGGGAAAGTCTTAAAAGTCAGGCTGGGAGGAGCTTGCCTGGGTTGTCCACTTTCACCAGCCACGTTGCATGGATGGGTGGAGGGGACGGTGCGGCAGTTTTTCCCGGATATCGAGCGCGTCGAGGCGGTCTGATCTGTGCGCCCCTCTTTGAGAGGGCAAAAAACCCCTTCGGTATGAGGCAATGCTTGGGCGTGGGGGCGATGAACGACATTGATTTGTCATTTTGTGTTAAACTAAATCATACATGTCACGGTTGTTATGATCCGTGTTAATGTTATTTTGGTTCTTCGTAATTCGTGGAGATCACGATGAAGAAATTCACAGGCCTTTCCCTCACAATCAAGTTTGCCCTCGTCGGCGCCTTGATCGGGACGCTTTTCCCCATCTTTGGCACAGTTTTGCAAGCTTTTATTGACGGAGCGGTGCTCAACTTTGGGGCAGTGCTGATGACTCAAGTAGACCATCCGTTGTTATGGTTACTTGATACGGTGCCTCTTTTCTTGGGATTGACTTTTGGGTTCTACGGCTCGCGCGAAGAAAGCCTCATCCGTTTGAATGCCGGCCTGGAGCAGACGATTGCGGCGCGGACCTCAGAGCTGGTGCGGACCAACCAGGATCTTCAACGTGAGGTGGACGAACGCCGCAAAACGGAGACACTCATCAGCCATGCAAAGAAAGAGTGGGAGACCACCTTCGATGCCGTTGCAGACCCAATCATCCTGACGGACGACAAAGATCTGATCGCCCGTTGCAACAAGGCCCTGACGAGACAATTGGGCAAGACGTACCAGGAGATTATCGGCCAGCCTCTCACGCAGACCCTGTTTGGTTGCAGCGAAAATGAAGCGGGCTGGAGCAGGCAAAGTGGTGAAATGACTTTTCCCTGCCTGTCTGGTTATTACGATGTTTCAATCTATCCGATAGAGATGAAGGGGATGGCTGCGCGGACGCTATATATCCTCCACGACCTGACTGCCCGCAAGCAAGCCGAAGCCGAGGTACTGCGCCAAAAACAATTCTTCGAGGCGTTGGTATTGAACAGTCCTGCCGCCATCATCGTGTTGGACAACAACGAAAAGATCCAATCCTGTAATCCGGCCTTCGAACAGCTTTACGGTTACACCTCGCAAGAGGTCGTCGGGCGAGATATCGACTCACTGGTCACCACGCCGGATACTCTCGAAGAGGCGACTGCCTTTACCAAACAAGCCATGACCGGTCTGGTGCATGGCATCTTCAAACGTCGCCGCAGGGATGGCTCGCCGGTGGATGTTGAAGTCTTTGGCGTGCCCGTCATCGTCGAGGGGGAAAGGGTGGGTACATTAGGCATCTATCACGACATTTCGGACTTGGTGCGTGCTCGACGCGAGGCGGAAGAGGCCAGCCGCGCCAAGAGCGAGTTTCTGGCGAATATGAGCCACGAGATCCGTACGCCGATGAATGGCGTCATCGGGATGCTGGAATTGGCGCTGGATACACCTCTCACCTCCGAACAGCGCGATTATCTCAACACCTCCCTTCAAAGCGCCGAAGCGCTATTGACCCTCCTGAACGATATCCTGGATTTCTCGAAGATCGAAGCCAGGCGTCTTGATCTGGAGGTGATTGACTTCGATTTGCGCACTACAGTCGAGGATGTGGCTTACACTTTGGCCAAGCGCGCTCATGATAAGGGTCTGGAAATGGCCTGCCTGATCCACCAGGATGTCTATTCTGAGGTGCGCGGTGACCCGGGCCGGCTGCGGCAGATCTTGGTCAACCTGGTGGGGAATGCGATCAAGTTCACCGAGCAGGGTGAGGTCGTTATCCGCGCTGAACCGGTCTCCGAGAGTGAGGCGCGAACGAAGGTGCGTTTCTCGGTCCAGGATACCGGCATCGGCGTTCCGCCTGACCGGCAAGCCGCTATCTTCGAGCGTTTCACGCAAGTGGACGGCTCGACCACGCGCCGCTACGGTGGTACGGGTCTCGGGCTGACCATTTCCAAGCAGTTGGTTGAGGCCATGGGAGGAAGAATTGGCTTGGAAAGTGTTTCTGGAAAGGGAAGCACATTTTGGTTTGAGATTGAGTTCGAGAAGCAGGTAGAGGAAAAAGTCGAACAGCCGCCCACGCCTGTGGATTTGCTTAACCTGAATATCTTGTGCATAGATGACAATGCCACCAGTCGCATGATCTTGACCAAGATATTGACAGGGTTCGGCTGCCGAGTTTCTACAGCTGAAAGTGGCCCCGAAGGGCTGGAGATGTTGCGCGCCGCGTACCGTGCCAAGGACCCTTATCAATTGATCCTTTTGGATATGCAAATGCCGGGAATGGATGGCGAGCAGACGGTGCGTGCTATTAAAAGCGACCCGACCAGCCAGGATATTAAGATCATCGTTCTGACTTCTATGGGCGAACGTGGGGATGTCAAACGTTTGGAGGCCTTGGGTTGTTCAGCCTATTTGCACAAGCCGGTCAAGCAGAAGATGCTTTCGGATGCCATCATCGCTGTTCTGGGTCATAAACCTCCAAAAGGTGGAACGGGTAGACTGATCACGCGCCATACCCTCGCAGAGCAGAAACACCAGGGTATGCGCATCCTGCTGGCGGAGGATAATGCCATCAACCAGAAATTGGCGATCTTCTTGCTCCAAAAGGCTGGATATTTGGTAGATTCCGTCGTGAATGGCGAACAGGTTCTCGAGAAAATCCAGAAAGAACAATACAACGCCGTACTCATGGACGTGCAAATGCCTGTCATGGATGGCTTTGAAGCCACACGTCGTATTCGACAATGGGAAATGAGCAAGGGAGGCCATATTCCGATCATTGCGATGACGGCCTACGCTCTTAAGGGCGACCGGGAACGGTGTATCGAGGCCGGCATGGACGACTACGTCTCCAAGCCACTCCAACCGCAGGCATTGATCACAGCTATTGACCGATGGGCGAAGCCCCGGGACGAAGAGGCGGAGCGCGCGGCCGAAACACGGCGCAGGATAAGCTTGTTCGGCGAGCGAAGCGCTCAGGCTGGGACGGTTGCACCCATTTCCCCGCCTGGCGAGCAGAGAGCAGGCGGGGAAAGTGCTGAAGGGCCTCCCATGAATGTCGAGGCAGCCTTGAAACGTTTCGACAACGACAGGCGGTTCCTCTCCGAAATGAGCCGGGAGTTCATTAACCATCTCAGCACACGAATCGAGGTGATGAAAACTGCTTTGCAGGCCGGTGACGTGACCAGCCTTAACCGCCATGCCCACAGCCTGAAAGGGCTATCGGCCAACTTCGAGGCCAGTATCGTCTCCTCCCTGGCAGCCGAGTTGGAGCAGCAGACGAGACAAGGGGATATGACAAACGCTGCTGCGCTGATTGATAAGATTGATGCCGAATCTCAGCGACTTATTAAGTATGTGCGTGTGTCACTCTTGAATGAGTAAAAGAAGCCCGGTTTTGCTGAGAAACCGGGCCTCTTTTGTGCTTTATCTGGTCTGCATTTACCTGGCGCGGAAGTATTGCCAAATCAAAGCCGCGCCGCCCACGAAGAGGGCCGCGATCCAGACATAGTCTAGGATTCCTTGGAAGGGGGTACCCAGCAGGATGCCCAAAATGATGAGAGCCGTGGCTGGGAAAAACGCCCAACTCGATTTTCCCGTGCCGGGCAGGAGAGCCACTAAAAGGAAGGTCAACCCCAGGCCGATAAAGAAGATGCCGCCGGTATTGAGGATGCCGTAAACGTCTGAGAGAACAGAAACAAAGCCGAGCGTGATCAACACCCCGCCAGGGATGATTGCCCACCAGCGCTCGCGACTGGTCAGGTATACTGCCCAGAAGCCTAGACCGATGCCGCCCAAAAAGGCAAGGCCACCCCAGCCAAGCCTGTCGAGCAGAAAGGAAGAGGCGGACATGCCGAGCAGTGTGAAACCTGGAATGGCCGCCCACCATTGCGACCGGTTGGTTATAAATATGTAAAGGAAGGCGATGCCGGCCAGCCCCAGGATGGTTCCCCAGAACAGATCCCAACCGCGTTGGATGACCCCAAACTTTTCGAGAAATCCCAAAATGCTGCCCAAGATGAGCAAGACACCGATTACGATGCGAAAGTCTATGCGTTTCATATTATCCTATCTCTTTCGAGGATTAGGCCCCCAGTGTCCCAATAGACACCGGGGGCCTGTCCTCAGTCATTTAATGCTGATTGAGCCGACGCCAGTCTCGATGTTCAACTCGACGCGGTTGGCCGCCTGGTCGTAATCCGGCGATTGGTAAACGTTGTTTTCCAGGCGCGGGAAGCGGGCGCTGTTGATGTTGCGGGCTGAAAGCCCCTCTTTGATGCGGATGCGCGCCGCCACGCCCTCGGGCACGCAGATATCCACCGAAGCGACCCCGGCATTGATCTCTGCCAGTGTATTCCCGGATTGGGCAGGCAGGGTCAGCGTGGTGGAACTGGCGCCGGTTTCCAGCTTCAAGTACGGGACACGCAGCTCGCTCAGGTCGATTCTGGACTCGCTGGCTCCGGTGTTGATGGTCAGGGAGATGGGAATTTCGCGGGTCAGGTTGAGATTCCAGTCGTAGCCCTCGCCGATGAAGGGGCCGAAGCTGGACGCCGAGCGCATTCGCACCTCGAGCTTGTCGCCGTCCATCTCGGTCTTGTAGTCCAGACCGTAGCCGAAATCCCCTGAAAGGAGCATCCCTGCTCCTGCTCCGCTCCCGATGTGTAAACGACCAGCGCCGTGATTGAGGCGCAGACTGGCCTGCTGCGCGCCTTTCAACTCGATTGCAACTTGCTCGCCCTCAGCGCCTTTTGGACGCCACATGGCTCGCACGATGAACCACACCCCCAGCAATCCCACCGCCAGCAACCAGAAATAGCCCCACACATCGTTGGTGATGCCCAGGGCTTTCAACAAGAACAAAGCGCCGAGCAGGATGAGGATACTGCCCCAGAACAGATAACTGCGACGCATGTTAGCCTCCTATGGGCGCTTTTGGAGCAGGCCGCGCAGGATGAACCACAAGCCAAACAGGAGGAGCACTCCTGCCAGGGCAAATTCCTGGTACGGGCCAAAGATGCCCAATCCGCCAAAGATGGCAGCGAAGACGAGGAACAGGATCACGCTGATGACCAACAGGTTCAGCCCATGGCGCGCTTCCGATCTGAAATTGCCACCCAAGAGGCCGGAGAGCAGCGTGCCGAGTCCCACGAAACCGGGAATCAAGGTCCACGTGTAAGCCCACGATTCCCAGTTGCCGGTGGCGTTCTGGTAATAGAGGATGCCGCCGATGCCGGCTACGATGCAAGCTGGGATAGCCATCCCTGCCGCACCAGTCAACAGGCCGATGAGCAGGAGGATGCCTCCGGCGATGACCACCCACATCGGCCAGTCGAAGGCCAAGTTGAGCCATGCAGCCAGGTCAGGGCGGAACTTGGCTACCACCAGCCAGGCCGCCACCAGGATGAGGATCAGGCCGAGGGCAAGTTGCGTACGATTTCTTCTGTTCATAAACATTCTCCTCAAATAACTATTGTCTAAAAAGCCTCATGTGTATTTACGCCAATCTGGGTAAAAAGTTACGCTTATTATAGACGACAAAAGAAAACCCTTCTATGATATGTTGATAGTTTGTTGCTCTATGAGAATATCCGGCACGTCTCAGCCCTTTTTGATCCATCCGGGCAGGCCGGTCTGTGTCCACGTATCGCCGCTGTCGTGTGAGACGAAAATCCCTCCGCTGCCAGTTCCGGCAAACAGCGTGTGATCGTCCGCAAAGCCGGGCGAGAAGGCAAGCGAGCGGACATCGGTGGTGTTCACGCCGTTGTTCGCCTCCTGCCACGAATCGCCGCCATCGGTGGAGCGGTAAATGCCGCCGCTGGTGGCCGCGAAGATCGTCCGGTCGGCGGGGTAGGCGGGGGAAATTGCCAGGGAGATGATGTTGAGATTGCCAACCCCCGCATTCACCGCAGTCCAATTGGTGCCGGAGTCAACGGTCTTGAAGATACCATCGCCTCCCGAGCCGGCGAAAAGGGTGTGGTCTTCCGGGTAGCTCGGCGAGATCGCCAGGGCGTAAATATGGGTGAGGGTGATGCCGTTGTTCACCGGCTGCCAGGAATTGCCTCTATTGGTGGAGATCATCACGCCGACGTGCAGCCCGCCGCTGAAGAGGGTGTAGTCATTGGCGAAATCCGGCGAGATGGCAAGCGAGGTGGTCTGTTTGATCCACATGCCATTGTTGGCTGCCTGCCAGGTGCCGCCTCCATCGGTGGACTTGAATATCCCGGCGCCCATGGTAGCCGCGAAGACGGTCTGATCGTCGGCGTAATCCGGTGAGGCAGCGATGGCTTCGATGATGCCGCCATACATGCCGGATGAGCAGGGCATCCAGATGCCGACGGGCGCTGATCCCGGCGCGGGCGAAGCGGACGGCTGCTCCCCGGCAGTGGATGCCGGCGCGGCGGTCGGCCGCGGCAGGTTGCATGACAGCATGGAAAGGATCAAGGCGACGACGAAAACGGTAACAGGATATTTGGTTTTCATTGCTCCTCCTGTGGTTCGAAGTGTGGGGGGGTCGAATCCCGTCCTACTGCGTTAGCAACCCTTCCACTGTGTGCGCCAGCGACGGCCCGACATTGGGGATGCTTTGCAAGCCTTTTAGACCCATGTTGCGATAGATCAATCCGATATCCTGCTCCAGGTCTTCGATGGCCCAGGCTGCCTTACGGTAGGCCCAGATGCGGTAACTCGACTCGCCGTTCAATTCCATCGTATGAACTTGATCAGCCAATCTCTCGACGATGCGCTTGTTGAGGGTGCGTTTGTCGCCGGGGATGATCGGGCGCGGCACGCGGTCGTGAATGCCATACTTTTCGCACGACTCTCGGATCTTCCGGGCGATCTTGCGCCAGGGATAATCGGCCGGCGCGTAACTTTTCGGCGGGTAGATGCGTTGATAAAGCCCCAGCAAATCAGGGAAGCGCTGGCGCAGAATGCCGAAGAAATAATCTTTCTGTTGGTCGGAAAGGGTCAAGCTGGAGGCAAGGACGAATTTCCCGCCATGCTCCGCCGTCCAGCGGACGACGGCTTCCAGATTGGTCTCGTCATCGCACAAGCCGGGCAGGATGGGCATCATGCACGTGCCGGTCAGGATGCCGGCTGCGGCAAACTTTTCCATGGCGGCAAAACGTTTCGCGGCTGGCGGGGCAAGATGTTCCATCTGGCAGACTTTGTCGTAATTGGGCGAATCGGGCGTGGAGATGATGCTGAAAGCCACCACTGAGGGGGCGCGTGCGTTGACGGCCTGGATCAGGTCGAGGTCACGCAGCACCAGCGGTGCGCGTTCCAGCACGAAGACTGGGAAGCCCAGGTCGCGGCAAACCTCCAGCATCTTGTGCGAAACCTCGAACTTGCGCTCGGCGGGTTGGTAGTCGCCCGTAAAAATCAAATCCACCGGCGCGCGGCTGAGAGCGCGGCGCAGCAGAGCGGGCGCATTTTCCTTGACCTTGATGACATAGGCAAAGTCGTTGGGATCATCGTAAGGGGAGTATTTCTGCTCGCGGCAGTAGCAAAATTCGCATCCGTGCTGGCAGCCGATGTAGGGATAGGCGCTGTAACGCGTCCAGAACCAGTGGTCGGCGCGTTTGCCCTTGTTGAGAATGGTTTTGGGCTGGTAGGGGAGGAAGGTGGCGCGGCGGTTCTCCTTCATTTTCTGCGAATGAGCAAAGCCATCCCGATCATCGCCAGCGGCAGGAGCAGCGAACCCAGGCAGGGCAGCCCGCCCCCACTGCCATCCGGCTGCGGCCGCTCGGTTTCCTCGGCTGAGGGCTGTCCAGATCCCATGTTCAACAGTTGGATATCATCAGCCCAGATGACGCCAGTGTTAGATTTATCTTCATAGCCATCGAAGCCAAAGCCAAGCCCCCCAACCTGTTCGGGGTGAGCGAAGGATGTGCCGGCATCGGCCTCCCATTCCACGCGGACGAAATCGGCCCATTGCACCTCGATCCGCGCCCAGCCGTTCACGCTCTCTTCCGGCGTATCGAGATAATAGATATATGTCTCCTGGCTTTCGGGTGTGCCGCTGTAGAGGAGCATATTGAAATGGATGGCCGGCTGATCGGCGCGCAGGTAGAACGACAAACCTTTGCTGCGGCTCCAGTCTTGCGGGTTGCCATAGGAAAGGACGCAGGTTGCCCAACTTCCTGCTGGAACGTCGAAATCGAGTTTCAGCGCAGATGTTCCACTATGGACGGCATCGCTCGCGGCCGTGCAGGAAAAACGGGTGGGGAAGGTCTCGCCCCGATAGGCCTCCCAGCCGGATGTGCCGGCGGGCGCGCCGCTCTCGAAATCGTCAATCGTGCCAGAAGTCTGCGCTGGGCCGGATGGAGGCGGGGCGATGGGGGCCTGAGTCTCACTGCCGAGAGGCGGCGGTTCACTGGCGGCGGGTTGGGCAGGGGCGTTCTCTTGCCAGCGGTAATAGAAGATGTTCAACAGCGGGACGAATTCCTCGGTCGCCTTTTGGTTGCCGGCCTTGGAGGGATGGTCGTCGCTGGAGGGGTAGGCGAGGGTATTGTGGTCGCCGAGGATGCGTTCGATCTGACCGTTGTGGTACCGGTAATGAGCGTCGCGGTCGGTCAGGATGTTGTAGAAATCGAAGACGGCGACGTTGTTGTAGGGATAGCTGTTCTCCGCCAGCCAGTCTTCGACCAGCCAGTTGTTGAAAGCGCGGGCGTTGGCGGCGTGCTCGGGCGTCGTATTCCCTGCGCTCAAAGGCGGGGCAGTAATGATGATGAAGAGTTTATCGGGCCGGGCAGCGAAATACTTCAGTATCTCGTTGTACACGTATTTGGCATGTCTCACGCTCAGCCAGCCCTCCGGGTCGGGTGGATCATCAGGATTCCCCTCCAGGTCTGAGTTCGGGAAACAGGATTTGAACATGACAATTTCGTTCTCTCCGCCCGGGTCATTTGACAGGCGCGGCCATGAGCCAAAGTCACCAAAATTCTGCCCGCTCTCAGTATACAGGGCATTGAGGTAGGTCTCGCTGTTGGGTCCTCGAAACCAGTCCAGCCAGTTGGGAATGTCGGTGGCGTCGCCGATGGAATCCGGGCCCCAGCCATAGTTGGTGGCACTGACGTAGTAATTGTTCTCCATCAGAGCGCGGCCCAGGTCGCCGCCAAGTTCGTTTTCCGATGGGTCGGCCAACCAGTTGCCGCCAGTGGAGTGGTGGATGAAGATGAGTTTGACCACATGGTCGGGCGGGTGGGGATTGAGCGCTTGCTGTGGCGTGGCGGCAGTGAGGAAGAGGACGGCTGCCAGCCAAACGATCAGCACACCCCGGAAGAGGTTTCGGTTGTTTTTCATGTCATGCCTCCAGTCCCATTTTCGTGAAATTCGTGGCGGAAGGCGAAAGTGCAATGACCGGTACAGACCGGCTTAAACTTCGCAAACTTTCGTCTGTTCCATCGAACGGGACGCCCGCGATGCGGGTCAACAGGCGCAGCACGAAGGGAAAACGGCAGGCGTATTTCCGAATTTCGCGTTCGGCCTCCTCGAGCGGTAATCGGCGCGCCGTAACTTTCACCTGCCGGAAGCCGCACTGGATCTCGGCCTGCGGCGTCTTTTGCAGGTTGAGGTACCAGTCGGATTTTTCGCCGAAGCCAGCTGCCACGAAATAGGTATCGCTGGCTTTGTCGCGGCGGACTACTTCGAGTGCAACATAGCGCGGCAAACCACTCTTGCGCCCGGTGTGGGTCAGCAACAGGAAGTGACTGCCCAGCAGCCAGCCCAGTCTCAGGCGATAGAGACTGGCGGGCAAGCGCCAGATGAGACGGCTGCAGCCGCGCGGGGGGTGGACAGGGTGAGCATCTGTTTTCATTTCGGCAGCTTTCCCAGCAAGCCCCATACCCAACGGTGTGGTTTGTGGAAGAACGACTTCCCGGCAAACATCAGGATGCATTCGCCGTGGACTTCGCTGACGCCGTTCTCCTTGCAGAATCGGATGGCGGCCTCGGACTCCGATCCCTGCTGCATCCAGACGCGCTTGATCCCGGCTGCGGCTGCCGCGCGCACCACTTTCTCGGTCTGGGCTGGCGGGACGACGACCAGTACGCCGCCAACGGGTTCGGGCAGGGAGGCGAAATCCTTGTAGGCGCGGTCGCCTTCCAACGTTTCGGCGGTTGGGTGGATAGGATAGAGTTTGTAGCCGCTTTTCTTCAGTTCGCGATAAGCCATGTTGCCGAACTTCTGTCCGCGGCGCGAAACGCCGACCACGGCGAGGGATCTCTGGGAAATGAAATCGTTTACTGTTGCTTTGCTTGTCATGGTTTTCTCCTCTTTGCCTATGGGATTTGTTCCATCCAATTCGCTGGCAGTTCGATCATGTACATCTCCACCTCGCCAGTACCGGAACGGCCCCAATTGCTGGTGAACAGGACGCGGGTGAAATCCTGATTGACCGAGGCCTGCGGTTCGGCCCAGTAATCGTGCTCCATGGATTCATCCACCAGCGAGTGGGTGTGCGCCAGCCGGACAACGCGCCCGCCCGGCTTGAGTTCGATGGCAAAGACCGAGTCATCCATCCAGGTGTAGGAGGCCGGGTCGCCGTCGTGCGTGGAGATTACAACCCAGCCAGGGCGTTGGAAAGCGCGCCCGGAAATGTGCAACCCGATGGCAGTGTGGCTGAAATCTATCGGCCAGAGCGGTGTGATCACACCGGATTCGAGATCGAGCATGGCAATGTTGTCGGCATCAATATCCTGATAGACCAACACTTCGCGGCCTTGCGAGTCGAGGGCGGTGTCCGAGTGGCCGATGAGACGGAGCAGGCCGCGCCCGTTTTGTAGATTTCGGTCGTAGACCATCAGTCCGCAGGGATGCGCGTCTGTGCCTAACTGACCGTAATCGCAGTACTTATCCATGTAAGCCAGGAAATAGTCACCGAGCGGGGAGATGGTCACGCTGTCGGCCGAGCGTTCGTCCTCGGGCCAGGCGCGCAGGTCGCGGGTCGCAATCACCGTGTCCGTCTGCAAATCGTAGACGAGATAAGCGCTGACCTGCCAATCTTCATCCTGCGCCATCAGCCCCCAATAACGACCATCCCAGGAGGGGCTGCCCTCATAGCGCGTCCAGACCGCGGCCAGCTTCTGGCCAGGGAAATCGTCCGCGAACTCATGGACGACGATCTGCTCGCCGAGCAGATTGTGCAGATTGTAGGCCATCAGGCGAGTTTCGGAGGTGTAGTAGATGACATCCGGATCGGTGGCGCTCCAACGCGGGTCAATGTCAATTGGCAGTTGGGCCAGTGGCTGGAGCGTGGCGGCGGAGTAGACGTACCAGGTGGCTTCGATGCCCCGTACCAGAATCAGGCTGCTATCCATGTTGAAGGACTGGACGCGCGAGTACTCGTTCTTTAGCCCAGTGGATTGGTCATCTGGCGAGAGATCGGTATGACGATCGGTGACGCGCACGATGCAAGCCCCGAAAATGGGATCGCAAAAGGGAACTCGTGCTTGCGGCTCGCCCATCCGCGGCGTTTGGTATACCTCCAGCCCGGTCACGAAGGGCGGCTGAGGGCCTGCCCCGAGCCCAGTCGAGGGGTCGGCACAGAGCGGAACAGAGGGAGTAGGAGGCAGAGTGGCAAAGGCAGGCCCGGCGGGCGGCGTGCTCTCTTCTTCGGGCGCGGCGGTCTCCATCACGCCCGGAAACGTGCAGGCCGAAAGCCAGAAAAAGAGGCATGTGACAGCGAAAAAGCGATAGAGGCACATCCTGCATCCTTTCGCGAACACTTATGGTGATTGACCGAAATTCGACGGTCTCATGGCGTTGCGCGCCCAAAAGCTGGCGATGACATCTTGCAAGTCATTTTCCACAGGCGTGACATTTTCCGGATCCGGCCCGTAGCGGAAGTTGAAGTCGGTGACGCTCTCCGACCACGGCTGCCAGTCCGGGTTCCAGACCCACAGGGCATAGTTGATGCCGAGGTCTTCGAAAATCGTCATCTCATCGTACATGAAGTCGGCCGCGCCAGGCTCCCAGCGCATGAGGCCGTACTCGTTGGCTGCCACCGGGACGTTGTGCTCCTGTTTGAAATCGGCGATGATGGAGAGGAAATCTTCCAGCCAGGCGCGGTCGAAGGGTTCTGGCTCGCCGTCCCAATCCAGGTCGAACTCGCCGGGGTAGGTGTTAACGGTGGGCGGCTGCTGGTGGGTGTATCCTTCCTGCGTCTCGTACTGGTGGACGGTGTAGACGATGCGCGGGTCGTCAACGGTTTCGAGGTAGGGCAGCCAGCGCACCGCGCCCCAGGACATCGCGCTGACCAGGATGGGCGTCTCGTCATCCACCTCTCGAATTCCTTCCACGATGCGCGGGTAGAACTGGTTCCAGTCGTAGAGGCTGCCCGCGTATTGCGAATAGAACTCTTCGGGGTCGTACATGTCGAAGGCCACTGCATTGCTATTCGGTTCGCACATCAGGTCGTAGCCGACGACGGCCGGGTTGCCACGGTAGCGCTCGGCGGTGTATTGCCACATCTCCACTCAGGCGTCCTGCGCCTCTTGATCGGTCCAGACCCACTCGATGAGCAGGTCGGGGTCGAACCACACGCCCGCGCCGTCGCGGTAGAAGGTGAAGTCGCTGCGCCCCGGCCCGGTGCGGAAGGTGATGACTGCGAACAGGCTGGCGTTGGCGGCCATCTCGATCATGCGATCCAGATTGGATTGTACTTTTTCATCCAGAACGTAAGGCGGGCGCTCGGTGAACAGGCCAGGCGTGGAGAGGTTGACGTAGTTCGCTCCCAGCGAGGCGAGTGCATCGAAATCGGCCTGTGTGTAGGGCGGCCCGATGTAGCCGCTGCCGAGAAAATCCGGTCCGTCCAGCTCCGGCACGACGATACGCTGCCAGGTGTTCGCCCCGCGCAGTTGCGTGCCGTTCGTCCACAATGACCATTTATCGGAGGAGGGGGAGGGCGAGGAGGGAGGAGAGAGGAGGCTTGCGGTAGGGATTGCTTCCGTTTCAGCCTGCTGCGACTGGCAGGCGGCGAGCGCGATGAACAACAGCCCAACTAACAAGAAACGCAGCATCCGTGAAATCTGTGTCTTAATTGAGATCATTTGATTTCGAATGGAAAGTTCTTGACCAACACCCCGTCCACGATCACACGGATGACGAATGTCCCTTTTTGGAAAGTGCCGATAGAAAAGGTGCCTGTTCCCTGCGGCATGGTTTGGGTCTGGTCGAACGCGAGGGACGTGCCCCCGCCGCGCGGCTGGATGCACGCCCGCACCGCCACCTCGGACTTGCTCTCGGCTCGGATGGCCAGCGCCTCGCCGGGCGAATATTGCGCTCCATTCTCGCCCTCCGGCCCGGGCTGTCCGCTGGCCTGGCTGATCAGGGCCATGCTGATGAAATACTGGTTGAACTTGGCCGTGTCCGCCGTGCCGCCGATGACATCACCGCACGAGGGCGGCGGGCCGAACGAACAGGCCGAGAGGGGGAGGATCAGGGCGAACAGAGTGACAACGAATTTGAGATATTTTGGCATGGCTCAATCCTTTGGCTATGAGTTCATTATAGAGACTTTGAGACAAAAATCAAGTGGCATGTTTCGAGAATCATAAGCCCCGCGCCGATGCGCGTGGCATGTGGCATAATAAACGTCCGGCTACGTCGCCCTGGCTTTGACGTGCCAATCCTTGACCGCGAACGGCAGGTACAGGATCAGGCACATGACCACCAGGCCAATGGCCTCCATCCAGAGGATGTACCACGGCCAGGGCGGAAGCAAGTCGAGCAGGGAGGCGGTCGGTGGCTTGTGCACGTCGCGACCTGCAAGGTGATGTATATAGTAGAAATTGTGCCGCGTCAAAGGGTATAGGGAGTAGAAATTCACGCGCCATTGTGGTAAAGTATAAGTGGGGGAAGTGAATATTTATTCTGAGACGAACGAAAGGAGGTGGCTCATGATGTCCCCAAGGAAGAAACAACAGTTCAATATCTTGTTGGCTGACGACGGTTCGGATCACGCCCGCGCGGCTGTCGCCTTGTTGGGTGACCTGCCCCTGCCGCCAAAGTGTCTCATCACCGTGTTCAGGGTCTTTGCCTCCACCCAGGCGGCGGAGGTCACGGCTCTTGAAGAGGCTGTTGCAAAGACCTGCGCTCTCTTGACCAACAGAGGCCTGGAAACGAAGTCTGAACTACTGCTTGGCTCTCCGGCCGAGAAAATCGTTGAATACGCTGAGGAGAACAAGCCTGACCTGATCGTGGTCGGCGCCAAGGGGTTGCGGGCCACCCTCGGCATTCTCTTGGGAGGAGTGGCCCAGCAGGTGGTCGAGTACGCCTCCTGCCCGGTGTTGGTGGTGCGCGCCCCCTACGACAAACTGCGGCGCATCTTGCTAGTGAGCGATGGCTCGCCCTACAGCCAGCAGGCGGTGAAATACCTGGGCAATTTCCCGCTCCCCGGCGGGGTGAACTTGCAAGTCATGCACGTCTTGCCGCCCCCGCCGTTCCCGGTCGTGGTTGCCGAACCGCCCTATTCTGGGCTGGCGATGGTGGAGCCGCTGCCCATACCGGAAGAAGTGGCCGCCCAGCGTGCACGCGAGGAGCAAGCCGCACAGGCGCTCCTGGATCGCACGGCAGCAGCTTTGAAGAAACATGGCCTGTCCGCAACCACGGTCCTCAAGCGTGGCGATGCTGCGACCGAGATCATCGAATACGCCAAGAAGCAGCAGATAGACATGATCGTCACCGGCTCGCGCGGTCTCAGCCAGTTCCGCTCTTGGCTGATGGGCAGCGTCTCGCGCAAGCTGGTGCATTATTCCGGTTGCTCTGTGCTGGTCGTCCGAGGGTCTTAATATGGAAAATCCAGAATTGTGGGATCTGACCCGAGCGGCCCACCAGGCCATCATCCCGTTCTATGCCCCGCTCTTCGACCGTTACGCCGCTGAACACGGGCTGACGCCGGGCGGGTTGGGTTGGCT
>CAYZIQ010000050.1:16761-19387 GCA_964478375.1 uncultured Chloroflexus sp.
GGACAACTGGTCGGTGCGCTTGAGTTACCGGATCATGCCAGAGGCCGAGCCGCCGCTGCCTTATTTCGAGCAGGCCGTCTCCTGCCTGCACGCCTACCGCGACGATGCCCACATCGCCGCCTGGAAGCCGAGCGGCTTAGGTGCCGCGACCCTCGAAACGCTGACCTTACTCTGGCGCGGCGAAGCGGACTCGCTGGCAGCGGTTTGCGAAAAACTCGAAAGGCGCGGCCACCCGCCTCAGGTCTATGCCGGCGCGCTGACCGAGCTTCGAGGACGCGGTTTTTTGGCGGGGCCAGATTCGGGTCTGCGTTTGACCGAATCGGGAAAGTCATTTCGTGAGAAAATAGAGCAGGATACGGATCGTTACTTCTTTGCGCCCTGGTCGTGCTTGACCGTCGCGGAGAAGGTAGAAATGGCCGAGTTGTTGACCCGTCTGCGCGAGGGGTTGACCGCCAAAAAACCTGGAGGATGAGAATGGATTTCTTCGAAGTCGTCAACGAACGTCATTCCACGCGTGCCTTTGCCGAGCGGCCGGTAGAAGCAGAAAAAATACAAAAGATATTGGAAAGCGCCAACCGCGCCCCTTCAGCAGGGGACTTGCAAGGTTATGAAATCTATCGGATCACCAAACCAGAACACAAGTCCGCGCTGGTGCAGGCGGCACTGGTGCAGGAGTTCATCGCCGAGGCACCGGTGGTGCTGGTCTTCTGCGCCAATCCGACGCGTTCGGCCGTGTGGTACAAAGAGCGCGGCGTCCAGCTCTACTCGGTGCAGGACGCGACCATCGCCTGCACCTTTGCCATGCTGTCTGCCACCGCGCTGGGACTATCCACGGTTTGGGTGGGGGCTTTCGATGAGGAAGCAGTGCGCCAGGCGGTCGGCATCCCCCAGGATTTGTCACCGGTGGCAATCCTGCCAATCGGTTACGCGGGCAAGAAGCCGCGCATCACCCCCAGGCGTGAGTTGAGCGATTTAGTGCACGAGGTCTGAATGAAAGCCATGCTCGGCGGCGGCCTCAGACCCTTGCCGAGCAATTGTCCACCTCACCCGTTAATCCAGTCTCCCGGAGGTTCGGAAACTCCGGGAGACTCATGTCAGGCTAAATCCAATGCAAGATGGGGATGAACAGGATCAGGGCCAGAATGTCCACGCCCCAGATGGTTCCCACGGTGACGAGCTTGTTTTTCACCTTCTCCATGTCATACACCCAGAAGGCGACCACGAAGAAGGTCAGGTAGCCGAACAGAAAGATCAGCCAGGGCGCGCCGCGATTCCACCAGAGATAATCCCAGGTCAGCGCGCCGGCGGAATTGAGCAAGTATTCTACGAAGACGCAGAAGGCCGAGCCGCCGATGGCAACGAACCAGCGGTTGGGAATGCCCAGGATTTTGGCCTTTTTATCGGGCAGCAGCATCTTCGTCCAGATGATACCGCTGACGGCGAACATGAACATGATCTCGATGTTCAGCCCGACCAGGATGAGGAAGGCGGTGCGGCCGGGCGCGCCCCAGACCGGCGCGTAGTTGGTGAAGTGCATCACCAGTCCGTTCCAGATTTCGTTGAACCAGTCCATCCCCCAGAAGGCCAATCCGGCCAGGAACAGATTCCAGTTACGCTTCTCGGCTTCCACGGTGTAGACATAGAAGACGAAGGCCAGCAGCGGGATGACGTACCACTGGAAGGTGTCGCTGCCTTTGCGCAGGATTTCGAGGGCTTGCTGTGCGGATTCGGTGGGCATGGGAGTCTCCTCTTTAATAATTATGGCGCGACGATGTCGCCGTATGTCTCCGGCCGGCGGTCACGATAGAACTGCCAGGTGTTGCGCACTTCGCGAATCAGGTCGAGGTCCAGGTCACGCACGATAAGTTCCTCTTTGTAAGCGTCGCCTACATCACCGACGAACTCGCCGCGCGGTGTGCAGAAGTAACTTTGCCCGTAGTAATCGTTGGTGCCGAGTTCCTTTTCGATGCCCACCCGGTTGATAGTGCCGACGAAGTAGCCGTTGGCGATGGCGTGACCGGTCTGCTCGATGCGCCACAGATGCTGCGACAGGCCGCGCGAGGTGGCAGAAGGAATGAAAACGATCTCGGCCCCGTGCAGGCCAAGCATGCGCGCCCCTTCTGGGAAGTGACGGTCGTAGCAAATGTAGACGCCCACCTTGCCGACTGCCGTGTCGAAGACCGGGTAGCCCAAGTTGCCGGGGCGGAAGTAGTATTTTTCCCAGAAGCCGCTCAGGTGTGGAAGATGGGATTTGCGGTACTTGCCCAAGTAAGAGCCATCCGCGTCGATGACGGCGGCGGTGTTGTAGTAAATCCCAACGCCATCCTGCTCGTACATGGGGACGATCAACACCATTCGGGTTTCTTTGGCTAGCTTCAGCATACGCTTGACGATGGGGCCATCCGGGATTGGTTCGGCCAGTTCGTACCATTTCGCATTTTGTTCCTGGCAGAAGTAGGGGCCGTAGAAAAGTTCTTGAAAGCATATGATCTGCGCGCCTTGCCCGGCGGCCTGGCGGGCGTACTCTTCGTGCTTTTGGATCATCGTCTCCTGGTCGCCCGTATAGGTTGCCTGGAGCAGCGCGCCGCGAACAATTCGAGCCATTGGTTTGCCTCCTTCTATAGAT
>CAYZIQ010000051.1:0-18780 GCA_964478375.1 uncultured Chloroflexus sp.
CTGGTTCATGGTAAGTATAACGCGCCGGGTCCCTGCCTTTGGCGCGCAAGCCTTCTTCCCACTTACGGCGGTGCTCGGCGCGGACATGTTCCAGCAATAACACAGCCGGCTCATCGCTGGGGTCCTGCTCGACCAACTCCCCGCGGAACGCGGAAGCCAGCACGGCGCGGCGGAATTGCGCCATGAGCACTGGGACGCGCTCCAGCGCCTGGCGGGCGAGGCGGGATTGCACGAAGAGACTCTCAATTTTGGCAACAATGCGTTTTTGTTCGGGGAGTGATGGTAACGGTAATGGCATTTGCGCCAAGTCTTTGGAGCGCAAACGCGGCATCTTTACGCCAGCCTGTTTCGCAACAACATATTCGAGGATTTGAGGAGAAAGAAGCCACCAAACCAGGTAATGGCGATTAAGGATATTGTCTTCGGGCAATAACGGTAGCAAATCGGTCGCGCTGATACCTTCAAAATCTGGTGCGATAGCCTTACGGAGGTATGGACGTAATTTGCCATATAAAACATGGCGATTTGTAAACTTGAACTTATTGCTTTTTATGCTATTGCCGCGAGTAGGAGCGAAACTAACGACTTTTCCAGAACCCTGCTCGATGTTTTCGAGGGCGAGGTAGTTGAAAAATTGAGAAGGGTGCTTTGATGGCAGAATTTGTTCAGCCCTGATCTTTGCAACTCGGGCTAATTCAGTCCACTTCCAACCAGCCGGTAATTCGCAGAGTTCCATGATGTTTTATACTTCTTGCCCATTTCCATTGCCCAGTATCCGCCCCAATTCGTTCAACGCGTCTATGGCGGTTTCGAGCTGGGTCATAGCTTCACCCAGCAGGTCTTCGGGCTCGGGCAGGCCGTCGGGATTGTCCAGGTTTTCGTCCTTCAGCCAGAAGATGTCCAGGTTGTCGTCGCGGGCAGCGACATCCTCGCGGGTGAAGCGGCGAAAGCGTTCGCTCTCGACGCGGTCGCCCGGCCTGGGCGTCGGGAGCGAACCATAGGCAGAGACGAAATCGGCGAAAGCCTCCTCGGTCAATGGCTGGCGTTTGGTCACCTTGGGGACGTTCGTCCGCAGGTCGTAGAACCAGGTCTCTTCGGTCGGCAATCCCTTGCGGAAGAAGACCACGTTGGCTTTGACGCCCGGCGAATAGGGCGTGAAGGTGCCCACCGGCAGGCGCAGGATGGTGTGCAGTTGGGCGTCCTGCATCAGCAGGCGGCGCACATCGCGCCCGGCGTTCTCCTCGAACAGGACGTTATCCGGCAGCACCATCGCCGCCCGCCCGCCGGGCTTCAGGATGGTCAGCACGTGTTGGATGAAGTTTAACTGTTTGTTGGAGGTGGCGACAGTGAAATCGTCGCGCTGCGGCACATCACCGGCGCCTTTTGTGCCAAAGGGCGGATTGGTCAGGACGGTGTTGCAACGCCAGCCTGGATCGCCCTCGGCAATCGAATCGCCGTAGTGGATGCCGCCCTCGATCTCGTGCAGGTACAGATTCATCAGCGCCAGGCGGCGCGTCTCCAGCACCAGTTCGCCGCCCGAATAGGTCTGGCGTTTCAGGCGCATCTGGTCTTCCCGACTCAAACGTCCCTGCGAGGTTTGCAGCATCCATTCGGCTGCGCCAATGAGGAAGCCGCCCGTACCGCAGGCCGGGTCGTGAACGGAGAAGTCCGGCGTTTCGCGCAGGTCGGGCTGCAGGCAACCCACGATGGCGCGGATCAACGGGCGCGGGGTGAAGTATTGGCCGGCACCCTTCTGCTCGGCGGCGTACTTTTGCAGTAAGCCCTCGTACGCCTGGCCTTTTAAATCCACGTCCAAGGCGGCCCACTCGGTCTCATCGATCAGGCTGACTAACTTCTTCAAGTTGACCGGCTCGCGGAAGCGGGAGAGTGACCCGGCGAAGATCTCGCCCAGGATGCCCGCCTCGCGTCCCAGTCGGCGCAGCGTTTCGATGTAATGGTCGAGCAGCTCAACCCCGGAACGCTCGCGCAGGCTGGCCCAATCGAAGCCGGCGGGAATTTCCAATCCCTTCTCTTCCGCCAGTTTCAAGAACAATAGGTAGGTCAACTGTTCGATGTAATCGCCGTAGCCAATGCCATCGTGGCGCAAGGTGTTGCAGAAGCCCCAAAGTTTTTGAACGACATCCATACCTTATTCTCCCCCCTCTCCTTCCAGGAGAGGGGACGGGGGTGAGGTCCTACGATGCCATCTCGCGATTGATCGCCGCCAGGACCTCGGGCAGGCGTCCATCGAAGTCGCGCTCCACCCGCCCCCAGGTCGCCCCGGCGTGGGTGAAGGTGATCAGGTCGAAGTCCTGGCGATCAATCGCCAGGTTCTCAACCAGATGGTTGCGGATCAGATCAAGCCAGCGCTCTTGGATGGGAGAAAACTCCCGCCCGGCTCGCAGATGGTTCAATGCCCGGTTCACACGTTCTTCCGCCGAAAGCAGCGGCGCGCCCTGCGCGGCGTGCTTGACGATCGAGATCAGGTCGGCCAGGTTGTGCTGATAGGCTTTACGCAGGCGTTCTTCGTTAAAACCTTCCGGCTGGTCGCCCAATTTCTGGCGAAGTTCATGCAGCGCAGATGTATCCCAGCCGGCCGGACGTTTCAACAGGATTTCGATAGCTTCCACGTGCGCTGGGTTCTCACGTACGAAAGTCTGGAATGCCAGGAGGTAATCATCCGGCCGGACCGCCTGCCCGTCGGCAGTTCGGATGAGAAAGCCTGAAACTACCGTATCCTGCGGGGTCTCGGCGATAATGAATGTCCGTCTGGCGCGTGGATAGTCGCGCAGCAAGCGCTGGAAATCGGGATTACGCAGCAGAGTCATTGTGCCAGCCCAATCCCGGTTGATGGAGGCAGGCAGGTCGCGGGCAAAGGCAGCAATATCGCCATTGGGGATATAACGCTTGAAGGTCTCGCGTCCCTCGGCGGATACATCCTTGGCAATCCGCTGCAGGCGGTGAACCAGAAGGCGCGTGTTGTAATCGCGATCCACATTGCCATAAATGGCTTCAATGACTTCGGCAATCGTCCGCTCCGCTTTATCAGGCGGATCGGCAGTGAAGGAAGTTGCCTTGGAGAAATAATCCAGGGCGCCGAGCGCGTCGAAGACGGTGAACTTGGTCTTGCCGATCTCGTCGCAGCGGCGTGTGCCGCGTCCCATCATCTGCTCGAACAGGATGCGCGATTGAACCGGGCGAAGGAAGACGATGTTCTCCAGCGCCGGAATGTCCACACCTGTGGAGAGCATATCCACCGTCACCACGACCCCCGGTACGGGGCGGTTGCGAAACTCCCGGATGCGCTGCAGGGGACGATCCACGGATGGGCTGCCTGTGATCTTCTGGACAAAAGCGTCGCCGCGCCCAAAGGCATCCCGCAGCAGGTTCACCAGCCGGTCGGCGTGGGAAACGTGCGGCAGGTCATTATGGGCAAAGACCAGCGTTTTCGGGAAGCGTTTGCTTTCCGTCTCCTGCTCATGGAAATACTTGGCGACTTCCGCGACGATCTTCCTGTCCCGGTCCGGCGCGGCCCACTCCTGGTCGATTTCGCGAGCGGGCAGTTCGCGCTCGTCTTCCAGGAACTCGAAATGCAGTTGGCCGCTCTCGCGATCCTGCAAGCCGACTTCCTCGCCAGGCTGGAGGAACGCCCCGTGCAAGGTGATGTCCGACTGGATGATGATCGGATCGTAGTCCACGAGATAGCCTTCACGCACCGCCCGTTCGTACTCGTATTGATAAACGATGTCCTGAAAGTAGGCTTTGGTGTGCGCAGCCGGCGTGGCTGTCAGGCCGACCTTGATACCATCGAAGTGATCCAACACCTCGCGCCACTTGCTTTCTTCGGCAGCGGTGTAGCCACGATGACACTCATCTGCAACGATCACATCGAAAGCATGAATTGGGATGTTCAACTGTGGTGCATCGGTTTCATCATCAGCATCGCCACCCCAAGGCATCCCCGTGGGCAGGCCGAAGAGGTTGATCCTCATACGCTGGATGGTGCTCACATAGAGGAATGCCTGCCCGACATCTGGATTGGTCAAGTAAGAGGTGGGCAGGATCTTCGGATCGAATCTCTCGTCCTCCAGGTCTTCGCGGCGGAAACGCTGGCTGTACACCTCGTAGATCTTGTTGAACTTAAGGCCCTTCTCGGCCTCGAAATTAGCCAGGGCGGTCACCGCCTGGGCGGCCAGGGCGCGGCGGTCCACCAGAAACAGTACGCGCTGGGCTAGGCCGGATTTCATCAGCCGATACAATGAGGCAATGGTGGTGATGGTCTTGCCCGTACCGGTAGCCATGGCCAGTAACATGCGGCGCTTGCCGGCTTGGAGGGCGTTTTCGAGGTTTGCAATCGCCTCGCGCTGGTAAGGTCGTAATAAAGGATGATCTATCGGGTTTTCGAGCAGCCAGGTCTGCGCTCTGGCAGTATCCCGGTCGAGCATTTCGCGCAATGCCTCTGGTGTATGGAATTTCCGTACATGACGGGAGCGGCTGTCAGGATAGCGCAAATCCTGGAACCATACAACCTCCCCATTGGTGGAATAAGCAAAGGGAACACGAAAGCCATTGAAATCGAAGGGGCTATCTGTAAACCCGCGTGAGTAGCGTTGCACCTGCTGGAGGACGTTCTGCGGACCGGTGGTCAGTTTCTTGGCTTCAACTATTGCCAAAGGCTGCTCGCGGTAGAAGAGGGCATAATCTGCCGGGCCGTTTTCAGTTGGATACTCTTCCAGGGCAACCAGTCCGCGCTGGCGCGCCGCTCCGGCCGGCAGGATCGGATCCCAACCGGACTCGAGGAGGGCAGCATCTATTCGCTGCTTGCGGGTGGCTTTTTCAGAGAGGGGCATATTACAAATCAAGCAATTGCAATCCTATTTGTGACAAAATGCTACCGCTTTTCAAGTATACAACAAAGACTGTTTTGTCCCAATCGTTCAATTAGCGAGATGACGAATCTCTCGCCATCGCTTTCAAACGGCATGTTTTCACTGTAAAACCACGCTGCACTTCGGTTATCGAATGTCATGCGTTCCTTGCCAAAAGAAAAGGAATTTGTCTTCCACGCCGTGAAAATGAAAGAAGAATCTTCTGTGGATTTATCTTTTGGGATGAAAGGTGCATCTGGACTACCAATAGACCATTCAACTCGTAACTTTCTTGGAGGTGGTATATCCGGCATTTGAAAAAGCGCCATTTGTTCTGGCCTTGGGGCTTTTTTGATTTCGGCGGGTTTATTCTTCATCCGCCAGAGAACGATAAAATGTCGTCTCGGGCTGAGACGCGCGAGTTGAACAAGTGCTGCCGTTAGAGAAACATCACATTTGTCTGACAAGAATTTTGCGCACTCTAAGCTCACATTGTGCTGTTGGATCAATTGCTGTACATAATTAGAAGGCATTAATAGATTCGCGGCAACGCAATCGCACAGTTTCTCTTTTGTTCGCTCTCGAAACCCTCCCGGTAGTCTCAACAATCCAGTCCATTGTGGCAAGACAGAAAAAAGCATCTCAGCCAACTCGTGTGCGAGGGAAAATCTTTGTCGCTGTGCAGGATCTTCAGAATTGATCAGAATTGTGCCACATTCAGAGTCTATCAAGAGTGCTTGCTGATTTGACAGAGGTAGAGATTGTGGTTGGGGAAGTTGGAAGTGATCCAGTATCGCATATAGGTCTACTGGTACGACATCATCCAGGCCAGCCTCGGCGCGTAAGAAATCAGCATAAGCCAAAACATCTTCGTATGCCTCAGCTTTTCCATGCTTTTGCACAAAAAGTCGGCCTGGATGGACGGATGTCATTACTCATTTCCTGTTTCGATGAATTGACTGATCGCCCTGTACAGATTCTTCCATTCTTCTGCTGTCTTAGGTTCTTTACCTCGGCGAGGAATTCGAGCCAACTTGTCAACGACCTCGTACGGCAAGTTGTTCTTGATACCAAAATCGCGTAAGGAAGCCGGAATCGTGATCATGCTTGTTTCCCCTGTCAGCTCGGCTGGGGAAGTACCGAGTGCAACTGCTAATTGATTAATGACCCTCATAGAAATATTCTTGGCTTCACCACGTTCGATGAGAGAAATGTAATTTCGTGAGACCCCTGCAAATTCTGCCAATTCTGTCTGGCTCATTTCTATTTCTTTCCGCTTAGCTTGGACTTGACGACCAAGCTCCTTGGCGTCCATATCTTCCTCCTTGAAGGTTAAATCAACCGGATTGACAAAGCATTTATGTCATTTTACTGGCGATGTCATATCTAGTCAATATATATTGGGCAATTGAACAATGGGGCTTGCTTACATGGGTAAGACATGGTAACATTGGTGTGAAATTGATAACCACATTAGTCATAAGGAGCAAATATGTCCAGGAAGAACCAACATGTAGTCCCTACAGCTGATGGGCAGTGGGGCGTTCGCGGAGAAGGGAATAGCAGGTTGACAAAAATCACCTCCACTCAGTCTGATGCAATCAATGTTGCCACAGAGATCGCGAAGAAACAAAAGGCTGAAGTAGTGATTCACAGAAGGGATGGAACAATTCGAGACAGGGACAGCTATGGTAACGATCCATGTCCTCCAGAAGACAGAAAGCACTAATCGAGGGTAACTGTGGGACACATTGAAACAACAAAATCCAATCTAGAAAATAGGAGTAACCAACTATGACAACTTACCGTATCGTCTGCACTGAGCAGGAACCTGCGTCTCAGCCTCCCGAACACGCACACATCGTGGCTGTGGGCACGGGGGATGATTCCAATCGGGCAACCCGGCGATTCACTCTATCGGAAGTACTCCAGATGATGGACAGGGGAGATAGGTTTTATACCAAAGGAGTCGAATCCGGGAAGACTGCCTGGGTAGAGAAGTACTGGTGTCAACACTGCCGCCAATACCACATCCGGTCAGCGGCAGATGCTGTCAAAGATAACAACCTCGATAACCTACGCTATTGCAACTGGTCGAAATGACAGTCGCATCGTAGGCAAGCCAATCAATTTACCCACAACCCTCGTGTGTAGAAAAGAGGAGCAAGTCGCTTCTCTTTTTTACTTAATGCCGTATAACAGAGTCTTTCTTCATCACACCCCTCAGCAGCCAGCATTGTTCGATCACCGCCCCCGTCGCGAACAAGCAGACATTTTAAACCGCGATTCTGCGGACATCTTATTCCGCGCTTGACAACGGAGAAACCGGCGAACGGCCACCTCCCCAAAGAAGGTCGAACTCCAGCTAACCGATGACTGCTTGCACACGATACAGAAATCGCAAGCCCCCAATCCGCCAGCTGGCTACTTCTCCCAGAACACCTCTGCCCAACCCTCAGGGGTATCGGTTGCCGAAGCTGGGGGCAGCACGTAGACCGGGTTACTCACACGCAGGGATGGTGAGACGAAGATGTTCCTGACGCTGGAAATCCTGTCAATGTAGAAAGCATACATAATTATGGAAAGGTACACAACAGGTCAGGGCATTACGATAGACTCGACCAGTCTACTGGACCTCCGGCCCAACGAGAAGCAAATGGCTCCGCATGAATTCGGGCTATCAGCAGCAGAACTTGCTAAATCATCTTCGCTGCCCCAACCAACTGCCTGGCAATTGCCACCGCCCCAATGGCATCTTCGGAGTAGCCATCGGCCTCGATCTTCTGCACCCAGTCGCGGGTCACGGGCGCGCCGCCCACCATCACCTTGGTCTTCTTACGCATCCCCAGCTTATCCATCTCCGTGATGACCTCTTTCTGCTTGACCATCGTCGTCGTCAGCAAGGCGCTCAGGCCAACGATGTTGGCATCCACCTCTTTGGCCTTGGCGATGATCTTTGCCGCGGGTACATCCACGCCCAGGTCATAAACCTCAAAGCCCGAGGCCGAGAGCATCGTCCCGACCAGGGACTTACCGATCTCGTGGATGTCGCCCTCCACGGTGGCCAGCACCACCTTGCCGAGCATCTGCCGCTGCGTGCCGCGCCGCGCCATCTCCGGCTCCAGCGCGGTCACCGCAGCCTTCATCGCCTCGCCGGCCATCACCAACTCGGGTAGGAAGGCATCACCCCTGGCAAATGCCTCGCCGACCGTGTTGACGCCAACGACGAAGCCCTGGGTGATCGCCTCCAGCGGGTCCATGCCGGCGGCCACGGCCTGGTTCGCCAGGGCAACCGCCGCGTCGGCATCACCGTCAATGATGGATTGGGCCATTTTGGGAAATAGTTCTGTATTCATGAAAGTAACTCCTTTTCGTGGATTAATATCGCAAAAACAGCTCCTGGCGCAATGTGCCACCCGGCGGGATGCGTAAGAAACCATCATCTGAATGTCCGGAAGCCAGGGCCAGATCCACAAGCCGGGCGAGATAGGCAGTGCTCCCCAGGATTTCCTCATAGCGCATTCCCCAACGGGCGCAAAAGCGGGCCACCTCCTGAGCCTGGGGACGGTACTGGTCGAGGTCAGCACGATCGTGAGCGACAAAGGCCAGGCGATGGTAGTTATGATACAGACTGTCAATCAGGAACTCAGCCTTACGGGTTCCATATTTTTTCTGGTACTCGAGGAACTCCGAGAGCGGGTTGCTGCCCGACTCAAGCCAGCCCTTGGTGAGGTAATATGTGCCGGGTTCAGAATGGAATTCCTCCTGGTACTTTTCATATGAACCCAACAGTATGGCGATACAGTCGTCCGCGCGGGGGATGAGTAGATTGTGTTTGCCTGCCTGGATGCCGTTCAGTCCATTCCCACACAAGCCGTAGCCGAGCACTACCAGGCTCGGTTCCGGGATTGCATCAATCGTCTCCTGGATTGTCCTGGTCAGGTTGGAAGACACGCGGTGCAGACCATAATCCAGGAAATGGAACCCCTTCACCACCGCCGGCGGGAAGGCCTGTTGGAGCAGGCTCTGAAAGACACTGCAGGCGATGACGATGATGGGCATGGAGGAAACTGGCATGATATGAAAGCTTTCAAATCAAAGATGGGAGTCATTCTCCGAGACCGATGGCGTACAGCAGACCGTACTCAGCTTCGGTGATGTACAGCATCCCTTTAGTTGGGATGACCTTGACATTGGTCGGCTTTCTGCCGCGGGGTATGTGGATCGTTTTCAACAAGGTGCCTTGGTCGTTGATCTGGACCACTTTTCCACCTCCGTAGTGAGCAACCCACAGGTTCCCGGCATCATCAGTGCCCATGCCATCCGGTCCCAGCTCATAGGCCAGATCCGGCTCGAGCAGGCACTGATCATCCAGGATAAAAAAGACCTCTTTATGTGAGACCTGGCTACCGGTGGCAAGGTGGTATTTCAAAACGCGGTTCTTACGATGCTCGGCTACATACAGGATTTTTCCATCCGGGGAGGCTGCGATCCCATTGGGAAAGCACAGCCCCTGGTCGAGTCTGTGCAGGGTCCGCCCAGGATCGAGGTGGTAGAGGGCGCCAGCCGGCCGGCCACTGACCCAATCCTCTTCGTAATCACCACCATCGGTGAAATAGATCTCTCCCGAAGAATCCATGGTGATGTCATTTGGCCCACGGAAGGATTTTTCTCGAAATGTAGCAAAAGCCTGCAACAGAATTCCCTCGGGGCTATACTGAACCAGTTTCCGGTTGGAATACAGGCAAACCCAGAAGTTACCATCTTTGTCCTGGCACAACCCGCTTGGTCCGCCTCCCGGCTCGGTGTTAAACAGGAGCTGCGCCTTTCCTTCCCGCACCGTCCAGATCCGGTCCCCCGTCCATTCCACAAAATACAGGCGATTATCCCGGTCAGACCAACAGGGGCTTTCAGGGAAAGACAACCCCTCCGCGATCAATTGGATCATGCTTCTCCCATCTCACTCGGATGCTTTCGACAGGATAGCCTGGATCGCCTGCTTTTTTTCCGGATCGAGCGGTTTGGGGTGGTGCTCTGCCAGGATCTTCTTCACACGCGCGTTCAAGCGCTGGTTGAGTGACATGCCTCCCTCGTCCAGCCATTTCTGGCGCCGGCCGCGATCAAGGAGGGTCGGGAACCAGAATTCGCGGTAATGGTCGCGGGTGGTCTTCGATTTCAAATAACTCCCTCCCGGGCCGACCTTGTCAATTTCGTCCACCATCAGTGTGCGGTCATTGACCTCGATGCCCTTGATCAGGTTGTCTGTCATGGCGACCAGTTCATCGGTCAGGACGATCATCTCATAAGATGTCGTCAAGCCGCTTTCCATGTAACCCACATCGTGGATCAGGTTGCCACCTGAAAGCTTGGCCATGATCACCGATAGGGTGGCTTCCACCGCGGCCTGCTCGTCAAGAACCTTGGCATCCGAGCAGCCTGCATAGCCCCAGGTCGGGAGCCCATACCAGCGGCCCAACTCTGCCACCGCTGCTTTGGTCAACTGGAACTCCGGCGAGGCATAGCAGATCTGCATGGAGCTCATGTCCATGTGGTGGACACCCGCACCGAAGACGAATGGCGCGCCAGGGCGTTGCAACTGGTGCACCACCAGGCTGCTCAGGATCTCTGCGAGAGCCAACACCAGCCCACCGGCCAGGGTGATCGGCACCACGGCGCCCATTTGCGGACCGGGGGAGTGGACCACTGGCAACCCGTAATCGGCCATCATGAGCAATTTGTCCACCGCGGTCCCCGACTGCTGCAAGGGTGAGCTGGGTTCAGAGTAGAGCAGGATGTGCTGTTGCTGGCGCAGGGCTTCGTAACCGCCGGCAACCGCAGCGGCCATATCAATGGCGCGTTGGCAGGAATGCCTGTCATTGGTTACGAAGACGATCGGTTTGATCGTACTCTCCAGCATGTGCGCCATCTGGACATCGTAGGTCAACGCGGCGTCGACATCGGAGGGGATCCCGATTGACATGGTGAAATGGATGTTGGGCAGGGCATCGCACAAGGCATAAGCCTGGGGCAGGTCCGCCTCGACGAAGGGACGCAGTTTGCCTGTCTCTGGATCGAGCAGGTAGAGGCAGTCCGAGCCGGTCCCGAAATAAGCCTGGCTGCCCTCCAGGAACATGGCTGGTCTTCCTTCCCGGTCACACATGATGACCCGCCCCGGTGCGGAGGCCAGTGCCTCTTCCACCAACCGGGAGGGGAACCTGACCAGGTCGCCATCGGAAATGAACGCGCCCGCCTTCTTCAACATGTCGAGCGCCCCGGCGTGTTGAAAGCGTACGCCGGTGCGGCGCAGGACCTCGAGTGCAGCGCTGTGGATATCCCGGATCTGGGAATCGGACAGAACGGCAAACTGGGGAGATTGATAAGCAAAAGAGTTGGCGGTTTTCACTGTTTTTTCCTTTTCGGTAATTTGAACACTGATTTAATCTTTTGATAGAGGCCGTTCAACCCGGCTGGATAGAAGATCATGATCAGGATCAAGCTCAAGCCGTAGATGAGCAACCGGTACTGCATCAGCCTCTTGAGGGAATCAAAGACCGGGATGAATAAGAATGCCGCGAACACGCCCCCGATCAGGCTGCCTGAGCCGCCGATAAAGGACAGGGCCATCACCTCCATGGTATGGCCGAGGTCCAGCAGGTCCGGGGTGACGATGCCCACGAAATAGGCATAATATCCGCCGATCATCCCGGCAACAGCGCAGGACAAGGTGAAGTTGATCAACTTGTATTTGATCGGGTTCACCCCCGAGGCGCGCGCCACTTCATAGTTCTGACCGATAGCCCGAAAGGCCAATCCCACCCGGGAGCGAATGATCAGGCGCAGAATCACGTATAACGCCAGCAACATTCCCAGCAGGATGTAAAAATGGTGCAAGATGGTGACGGATTCGAACAGCGGAGGGACGATGATGCCGCGCGCCCCGCGCGTGACTTTCTCCCAGGCACTGGTCAGCGCCCCCAATGTCATCCCGACGAACCAGGACATCAGGGATACATAAATGCCGCGCAATGGCAGGGTCAACAGGCCGGTCAAAAAACCTACCAGACCAGAGGCCACAAGTGCAGCCAACATGGCGAGCCATGGATTAATGCCGAAGTAGAAGGTCAGGATGGCCGCGATATATGCCCCCAGTCCGACGAAACCGGCGAAGCCGAAATTCACAGCGTTGATGAACCCGCCAGTAAAGTCGAAGACCATTGCCAGGATGCCGAAGTAGAGGCTGGTCACGAGCAGACGCCGCAGGTAGGCTTCCCTGACGACCAGCGGGGAAAGAGCCAGGATCAGCACACAGGCCAGGAAGGGCAGCGAAAATCCCAGGTTATCCAGCCTGGCTCTTAGCCAGACGATGGGGCGGAAGCGGGGTGGGATGGCAGGTTCAGAGGTGGTCATGCCCAGCTCACTCCCAGACACTCTTGACACGCGTCCCAAACAGGCCGGCAGGCTTGAATAAGAGAAGCAGGATCAACAAGACCAGGCTCGCCACATCCTGCCAGCCCTGTCCTAGCAAATAATATGATACGCTTTCAAAAACCCCAACCAGCAACCCACCGACGATCGCTCCCTCGACATTGCCCAGACCTGCAATGGTCACTACGAACCAGGAGGCGATGAGCGGTTTATTGCCGGCAAATGGGTAAGCCGGGCTGAGCGACAGCAGACTGGCGCCTCCCAAGCCAGCCAGCATGCTACCCAGCGCGAACGTCAGGGTCTGGATCCAGTTCAGGTCGATCCCAGCCAACTGTGCTCCACGCTCATCCTGGGAAACGGCGCGGATCGCCCGCCCGGTGCGCGTCCTGCGCAGGAATAGCCACAACCCGCCGATCGCCACCAGGGCGATCCCAAAAGCCACCACACGGTCGACCGCGATGTTCATGCCAAAAATGCTGACGGTTGCATCCCAATATTGGATGATGCCCATATACTTCATACCGAAGGACAAGCGGAAAATGCTCTGCAGCACTGTGGACAGCCCGGCGGTCAGCAGGAATGCATTCATCACCCATTCGCCCTTATTGAACTTGCGCAAGGGGTAAAAAAGAAGTTTCTCGGTAATGGCGCCAGCCAGGAAACTGGCCGCAGCCGCGACCAGAATTGCCAGGATGGGATTCAAGCCGAAGAGCGCATAGGCGAAGTAGGCCACATAAGCGCCGATCACATAGTATTCCCCATGGGCAAAATGGCAAATGTTCATCACCCCGAAAACCAGGGCCAATCCAACCGACATGAGGGCATACAGCCCGCCCCGCAGGAGGCCGGTGACAAGCAGGTTCTGTATAATTGATAGATCCATATGTGATTCCTCTACCGCCTGCCCAGATACGTCTCTTTCAAATAGGGGTCTTCCAATAACGCCGCGCTCGCTCCCTGCAGAACGATGCGGCCATGTTCGAGCACATAGGCCTTGTCGGCTAGATGCAGGGTATTGTTGACATTCTGCTCGACAAGCAGGATGGTCACGCCCTGTCCATGCAGCACCTTGAGCGCTTCAAAGACAGCCATGACCATCTTGGGAGCCAAACCCAGAGAGGGTTCATCCACCATCAACAGGCGCGGTGTTCCCATCATACCCCGCCCAAGGGCCAGCATGCGCCGCTCCCCCCCACTCAGGGTGCCCGCAAGCTGGTTCCGCCGTTCCAAAAGGATAGGGAAAAGGTTCAGAATGAAATCCAGCGATGTATGTACTTTCCTGTCGTCCCGCTGGCTGTATGCCCCCAGCAGCAGGTTCTCGCGCACCGTCATCGCCTCGAACAGGTTAAGGTCTTCGGTGATGAAACTCAAGCCGAGTCGGCTGATCAGGTGCGCAGGCAGCCCGGAGATGTTCCGGCCTAAAAAAAAGATCTCGCCGGCAGCCGGTTTGATCAACCCGGCAACGGCGCGCAGAGTGGTGGTTTTCCCAGCCCCGTTGGACCCGATCAGGGCTACAAACTCCCCCTCCTCGACCGCCAGCGAAACATCCCATAACACCTGCAGACAGTCATAACCGGCCTGCAGATTCTTTACGGCAAGCAACGGATTTCTCCTTCAACAATAATGATTCTGGTTGCCCGAGCCCTATGTCAGGAGGTATTTCTCTCCCAGATAGGCGGTGGCAACTTTTTTATCTGCGGCGATCTGACTCGGTGGACCTTCGGCGATCTTTTGCCCGTAATGCAAAACCAGGATTTTATCGCACAATTCCATGATCAGGCGCATGAGGTGTTCGACGATCAAAATGGTCACGCCTTGGTCGCGGATCTTGAAGATCAACTTCTTCAGTTCTGCCAATTCTGCCGGGGTCAAGCCGGCTGCAGCCTCATCGAGAAGCAGCAGCTTTGGACGACTGGCCAGAGCCCTGGCCAGATCCAGGCGTCGCAACTGGGCAGTATTAAGGCTTTCCGAAGGGCTTTCTCCGCCAAGCGGAAAGTTGACAAAGTGCAGCATCTCAAGGGCGAAATCCCGGGCATTCCCTTTTTGATCCCGCTCTCCAAAAGTGCTTGCCACCAGCACATTTTCGAGCACGGTCATCTTGGGGAAGGGGCGGCAGATCTGGAAAGTACGGCTGATGCCCTTTCGGCAGATTGCATCCGGCGTCAGACCGGTGATCTTCTCTCCCTGAAAGCGCACCAGGCCGGCGGTCGGCCGGTGGACTCCGACAATCGTGTTGAGGAGGGTGGTTTTCCCAGCACCGTTGGGTCCAATGATGCCAACGATCTCACCCTCCCCGACATTCAAATCCACATGATCCAGCGCGACCAGGCCGCCGAATTTCTTGGTGATGCCTTCTATCTGGAGGATCATGCAAACCTATTTGAAATAGGGAGGCACCTGTAATGCCTGTTCCTGGAGCTCCTCCGGCCAGATCGTCTTACCGACGCCTCCGAAGTACTGGATCACCGGGAAGACAAATACGCCCTTCCCTACAACCATGTCCGGCAGGGTATCCTGGGTGAATTTGTATTCCTTCATCAGGATCCCGTCTGTGTAGGTCAGCTTGCCAGTCCATAACACGGCCTTACCTGTCTGATAAATGGTGTCGCTGGTCAGTTTGCCGTAGTCCTGGTAGGTCTGCTGCAGGATCTTGATGAAGAAATTGGTTTCATCATAGGCCAAACCACCTGCTGAGGGGCTTGGTTCGATCCCCCAACGCGTGGTGAATTCGTCCCTGAAGGCGACCGCGGCAGGAGTGCTCCAGCCAGGGATCTGGTCGATGACATAGTCTGAGGCATCGCCGGTCATCTTATACCATTCGCCTACCCAGCCGAGGCCATCGGCCACGATCAGGCTGGTGATGCCCACCTCTCGCGCCTGCTTGATCAGGGCCGGGAATCCGGCGGCGTCGTCCATTGTGCCCGCCATCAGGGGGGCATTGTCGGTCTTGATCTTGTTCAGCATCGGATAGAAGTCTGTCTCACCAACCGGCACATAGACCTCATCCACGATCTGCCAGCCGGCCTCCGTCAGTTGACCGCCGATCGCCTTGGTGAAACCGCGGCTCCACTCGTCATCATTTCCATAGAGCACGACCTTCTTCTCACCTGGGGTCCACAGGCCTTTGGCAATTGCATCCTCGAGCGCCCGGACGTAGTTGATGGTCAGTTTGGAGGGAGTCGGCCAGCCTTTACCCATCCAGTAGGAATACTTTGGATCGGACAGCCAGGTCTTGTCGATGTCCTCGCTGGTACCCATGGCAAAGAAATGCGGGATCTTGTATTTGGCCGATAGGTTCATCATGGCGATGACTTCCGAAGCATCCCAGTTGAGCAGGCCGACGTCAATCTTATCGCCGGTGATAGCCGCTTCGTATGCCTGGGTGGCCTTATTTGGATCGGACTCGCCGTCGATCCAGACCGGGACGATCTTGTAGTCACCGATGGTCCAATTGATCTTATCAAAGGCCATCGTGACCGCGTCCTTGAACTCATCGCCGACACGCGAGCTCGGACCGGTAAAGGGTCCCTCCACGCCCACTTTTAGCGTCTTGGCTGTTGCGCCAGTGGACGGCTTGCAGCCGCTCAAGGCGGTTGCCAGCAGTACGACGATCAAAGCAAGGGTGAACAGTTTTTCTTTCATTTGGGGCCTCCATTCTCCTTCTTAGAATTGATCTTGAAATGGGTGGATAAATTAAGCTGGTTTTTCCGCTTCCTGGGCCCGCAGCTTCTCAGCGAGACGGAAATATTTTAAATAACGCATGGAATTGTTATCCCTGCCCAGCAGCAGATCGGCAGCTTTGATGGTCTGACCAAGTTTGGATGGATCAGTGATCGCACAGGTGGCGCCCATCTGGATGGCCAGGGTTAGGAATGCCTGGTTGACAGTCATCCGTTCGGGCAAGCCAAAAGAAACATTGCTGGCGCCCAAATTGATATTGACGCCGAATTCCTTCTGCAGCAGATCAATGGTCTGGAGCGTGACCAGGGCAGCCTTGCTGTCGGAGCCGACGGTCAATACCAATGGGTCAATGACAATATCCTCAATCGGGATGTTCAGTTTGGCGGCATGTTCGATGATCTTATCGGCCACAGCCACACGTTCCTCGGCCGTTTTGGGTATGCCATTGTCATCCATGGTCAAGCCGATGACCGCTGCGCCACGATCCTTGACGATCGGCAGGACGCTCTCCAACCGCTTTGTTTCCCCACTGACCGAATTGACCAGAGGTTTACCCGGCACGACTGGCAGGCCGGCTTTCAATACGGCGGGATTACCCGAGTCGAGGCACAGCGGAATATCGGTCAGCGAGGCGACCAGTTCCACCACCTTCGGAACCATGGCCACCTCATCCAACCCTGGCACGCCGACATTGATGTCCAACACATCCGCACCCCACGCAGTTTGATTCTCGACCAGCTGGCGGACATACACCATATTCCCCTCGATGAGTGCAGCAGCCAGCTTTTTACGACCGGTGGGATTGATCTTCTCACCAATCATCACGAATGGGCGATCGATGCTGATAACGACTTCCCTGGTCTTGCCCTTGAGAATGGTTTGCATAGGTTTTCCTTTTTATTGGATCACACCTAATGTGCAACTCCTCATCGTCTCAATTTAATAATACAGCACGAATGCGTTCAAGGCCGAGTTTGATGGTTTCGATCGAAGTGGCATAGGACAGACGCAAATATCCTTCGCCGTGTTCTCCAAAGGATGAACCGGGCAGCAATGCCACGCCGGCTTTTTCCAGGATCAGGTTTGCCAGCTCGTCGGAGGTCATGCCTGTGGCTTTGATATTGGGAAAAACGTAAAAGGCACCCTGGGGTGTCCGGCAATGAATGCCCGGGAGGTCATTCAGCCCCGCCACGATCACATCCCTGCGGCGTTGATATTCTTTGTTCACAGCCGCCACCTGATCCTGAGGTCCCCGGATGGCATCCAAACCCGCGTACTGGGTAAATTGCGCGGTCGAACCTACCGAATGGGTCAGCAACAAACCGACGCGGTCAGCCAGGGCGCGAGGCATGATGCCATAGCCCAGGCGCCAGCCGGTCATGGCGTAGGTTTTGGAAAACCCATCCACGATGATCGTGCGCGACTGCATGCCGGGAATGGAGCTGATGGATGGTGCCACCAGCCCTTCATATGTCACCCGTCCGTAGATCTCATCCGACATCACCCAGCAGTCGTAAGCGCAGGCTTTTTCAGCAATATGTTCCAGGTCTGTCACCGGCATGACACCGCCAGTGGGGTTACTCGGTGAATTGAGGATGATCAACCTGGTGCGCACATTGACTACGCGGTCAAACACCTCCAGGTCAAAGGAAAAATCGTTTTCTTCGACCAGCGGGACGGCAACCGGCACCCCACCCGCCACGCGAATCATGGCTTCGTAGGTAGGGAAGCCCGGGTCCGGATAGATCACTTCATCGCCAGGTTCCACCAGGGCCAGGGTTGGGAAGAACAACGCCGGCTTGGCGCCGGGTCCCACCACCACCTCTTCCGGGTCGATGTGGATGCCGCGTCGCTGTCCAGCATCCTCAGCGATCGCTTCCCGCAGCGAAGGCATGCCCGCCGGTGGTGTATAGCGCGTGTGCCCCTCACTAATGGCACGGATCCCTGCCAGACTGACATTGGAAAAGGTGTCAAAATCGGGCTGGCCGATTTCAAAATGGATGATCTTCCTCCCGGAGGCTTCCAACTGATTGGCCCTGGCCAACACTTGATAGGCGCCCTCGGGCTTTAAGTGACTGGTCCTGCTTGTAAAACTCATAACCATCTATCCAACCTGCCAGGTTTCTGTTTCTTCCTGTTGCAGGACTTTATCCAGAATCGACTGGTGCGATCTTTCTATATCGTTCAACATCGCTTCCTTTGCCCTGTCAACATCATGAACTTCCAAAGCATCTACGATTTCTCTATGGGTTCGCAACATCGTTTCACCCGCCTGCCGCAGGACCATAAACCGGGCAAGCCGGTCATGTAAACGACCAAGTAATTGTACCAGTTCATTATTACCGGAAGCTTTTGCCACCAGACAATGGAAATGCCGGTTTTCATCGGTATAACGATCGTAGGAAATATCATCATCCCCGGTATATCCTGCGTGGACAGCGCGCAACTCCCCGATTTGCCCAGAGGTGATTTTTGATGCAGCCTGTTCCACCGAAGCAAGTTCCAGGATATGGCGTAAATTCATTAAATCCCGTAATTGTTTTAATGTGGTGCTGGCCACGAAGTACCCCGAACGCGGCTTGATATTGACCAAGCCCTCCTGGCTGAGCATCTGCAAAGCGTCGCGCACGGGGGTGACACTGGTATTGTATTGCTGGGCAATGGCTTCCACGTCGAACCGTTCATTGGATTCACGATGCCCCATGATTATTGAACGCCGTATTTCCACAAAAATGACATTCTTCGAGGTTTGGTCTTCGTTGGCAGGAAACATGGATGCTCCGTTCCAAAAATCTTACCATAGGAT
>CAYZIQ010000052.1:0-1962 GCA_964478375.1 uncultured Chloroflexus sp.
AGAACCTGTTCTCCCCCCGACGGGAGAGTTTTCCTCCCCGCCCTCGCAGTACGGGAGCACGCTCACCATCCCTCACAATCGAGAGGCTGAAGAAGCCGTTGTGGGGGCAGTGCTGATTAACCCGGAGGTCTACTACGACCTGGCCCAGTTCCTGCAGGCAGAGGACTTCTATATCCACCGCCATCGCTGGATCTGGGAGGCGATCACTCGTTTGCACGAACAACGCATTCCGCTCGACATTCTGACCGTTACCGAGGAACTCGACCGCGCTGGACAACTGGGCGAGATCGGCGGCCCGGCTTACCTGACCGCCTTGCTCAATCAGGTGCCGACCTCGCTCCACGCCGAGGCCTACGGCCACATGGTGGAGGCAGAAGCCATCCGCCGCCGGATGCTCAACGCCGCCAACCAGATCGCCACGTTGGCCTACGACGAACACGAGAGCGTCGAACAGGTGATGGAGGAAGCCGAGAAATCGGTGTTCGACGTCAGCCAGCGCCGGTTGAAGCACGATCTCCAGCCGATCTCGGCGGTTTTGAGCGAATACTACGACCGGATTGACGAGCTGGCCCGCCGTCCGGAAGAGATCTTCGGCGTCCCAACCGGCTTCATTGACCTCGACCGGATGCTGACCGGTATGCAAGCCTCCGATTTCCTCATCATCGCTGGCCGCCCCGGCCAGGGAAAATCCGGCTTCCTGCTCTCGGCAGCCAAGAACGCCGCCATGCTGCACAAGAAGCACGTCGCCATCTTCTCACTAGAAATGTCCAACGAGCAGGTGGTGCAACGTCTGGTGGCGCAAGAGACCGGCATCGATTCCCAGCGTCTGCGCACCGGAAAACTGAACCAGGACGAGTGGCCGCTCTTCACCCAGGCGGTCGAAGTATTGTCCGACGCGCACATCTTTCTGGATGACACGCCCGCCATTACCCCGCTGCAACTGCGGACAAAGTGCCGCCGCCTGCACATGGAATTTGGCCTGGACCTGGTGCTGGTGGATTATCTGCAACTGATGGGCGGCGACGTCCGCACCGAGAACCGCGTGCAGGAGGTCTCGTACATTTCGCGCAACCTAAAGATACTGGCGCGCGAGTTGAACGTGCCCGTGCTGGCCGCCGCGCAGCTTAGCCGCGCTGTCGAGCAGCGCACCGATAAGCGCCCGGTGCTTTCAGACTTGAGAGAATCTGGATCCCTGGAACAAGATGCGGACATCGTTATGTTCATCTATCGTCCAGACCAATACGAAAAGGATACGGTCAAACAGAATGTGGCCGAGATCATGATTGCCAAGCACCGTAACGGTCCGACCGGCAGCATTGAACTCATCTTCCGCAGCAACCTGGCAAAGTTCGAGAATGCGGCAACGCGCACCATTGACTTCACAGAACCTCCGCGAGCGACCAAGCCACGCCGTGAACCGAGACTTCCGGAAGAGCCACCAGGCGAGGATAATTCATAGCGTAGCCCCAGTTGTGACTGAGAGGATGTCACTGCGAGGCGATCTTCCCTGCACCGACCGCAGGGCAGTGTGCCGAAGCAATTTCCTGACACGCGAGGGGATTGCTTGCCAGAGGCACGCTTCGCGGTCAGCGGTCTTCGTCTCCGCTTGCGCTCCGCTCAGACCTCCTCGCAATGACATCTATGAAAGAAGAGCATGGACAAGTTCCAGGGCTTCACTGACTTCGAAACCTTCACCCAGGTGCCCGACTCGTTCTTCCACAAGCTGTTGAACGAGATAGATGACCTGGCTGAGTTGAAGGTCACGCTGTATGCCCTGTGGCGAATCACGAACCTGGAAGGCGGGGCGCATTTCCTCTGCCGCAGCGATTTCATCGAGGATAAAGATTTCGTACACCGGCTGAGCGGAGCGACCGAAGGGAGCGCAGTCGAAGCCCAGAGCGGAGTCAAAGCGTTGGATGCAGCCTTGGAAAAAGCCGTCCAGCGCGGCAGCCTGCTAAGGGT
>CAYZIQ010000052.1:2062-9763 GCA_964478375.1 uncultured Chloroflexus sp.
AAGCGTTGGATGCAGCCTTGGAAAAAGCCGTCCAGCGCGGCAGCCTGCTAAGGGTCGAGAGCGAGGCGGGCGGCTTCTACTTCCTGAATACGCCGCGCGGACGCGCCGCCGCCGAGTCCATGCAAAAGGGCGACTGGCGCGCTGCCATGCACCTCCCATCCGCGCCGCCGGTGGAACGTCCGAACATTTTCAAGCTGTACGAGGAAAATATCGGCCCGCTGACGCCGCTCATCGCCGACGCCCTCAGAGACGCCGAGCAAACTTACTCGCCAGAATGGGTGGCCGAGGCGCTGGAGATTGCTGTCAAAAACAACAAGCGCAACTGGCGTTATGTGGAAGCCATTTTGAAACGCTGGAAGGTGGAAGGCCATGCCAAAAAGCAAGATAGACGAGACGCTCAAGAAGATGGCCGTCGGTATGTCGAAGGCGAGTACGCCGAGTACATCGAACATTGAGACGCTCATCGGAACACTCGGCGACCCGAATTGCCCGCATTGTCACGGCTTGGGTTATCTCCGCCGCGACCTGCCGCTCGGTCACCCCGATTTCGGCAAACTGGAAATTTGCGCCTGCCGCCAAGCGGATGTGAGGCGCGCGGTGCGCGAGCGTTTGTTCTCACTCAGTCACCTCGACGAACTGAAAGACTTGACATTCGAGTCCTTTCAGCCGCGCGGCCGGATCGGCCTGGGGGAATGGCAGGCAAATTCACTTGAGATCGCCTATAACACTGCCCGCCAGTACGCGGCCTCGCTACATGGCTGGCTGCTTTTGCAAGGCGGCTACGGCTGCGGCAAGACTCACCTGGCGGCTGCCATCGCCAATTTCGCCGTCGGCATGGGGGTGCCCACGCTTTTCCTGACTGTCCCCGATCTGCTTGACCTGCTGCGCTTTTCCTTCGATAGCGAGGACACGACTTTCGAAGACCGCTTCGAGGAAATTCGCAATGCGCCTCTATTGGTGTTGGACGACTTCGGCACGCAGAACGCCACGGCCTGGGCACAGGAAAAATTGTTCCAGATCGTGAACTACCGTTACATCAACCGCTTGCCGCTGGTGGTGACCGCCAACGTACCTCTGGACGAGATCGAGGAGCGCATCCGCTCGCGCTTGAAAGACCCTGAACTGGTGAGCGTGCTGCACATTAATGTCCCCGATTACCGCCGCCCGACCGACGACACCGGACACCCCAACCTATCTTCCCTCGGCCTGCTTGCCAAGTGCTCCTTCGCCAACTTCTCCTTGCGCGAAGACGAGGGCTTGGAGACAGGCATGGTCAAATCGCTGGAGAAAGCGAATAAAGCCGCGGTTGCCTTTGCAGAGAGGCCAAACGGCTGGCTGGTCATCACCGGCCCCTACGGTTGCGGCAAGACGCATCTGGCAGCCGCGATTGCCAATCACCGTGCCGGGATGGGCACGCCGCCGATCTTCGTCACCGCGCCAGATCTGTTCGACCACCTGCGCGCCACCTTCAGCCCCACGAGCACTGTCAGTTACGATCGTCGCTTCGACGAGATCCGCACCGCGCCGCTGCTTATCCTGGATGACCTGAGTACAAGATCAGTGAGCACCTGGGTGCGCGAAAAACTCTACCAGTTATTCAATTACCGCTACAATGCCGAACTTCCGACCGTCATCACCACCGCTGAAACGCTCGAAGAGATAGATGCCCGCATCCGCTCGCGGATGCTGGATGGGCGTCTGTGCGCGATCTACGCCATCACCGCGCCGGCGTTTCACGGGACGAGAGGCAAACGGGGAAAGAAATAGGGATACGATCTGATTCGCGACACTTTTATAGGACGCGGAAAACGCGGAGGAATACGTTTAAGAAACGATCCCGAAAGGTTTTTATCTGCACTGCTCCGCGCTTGTCCGCGTCCCAGAGACAAGGCGTTCCGCCAAGCGCAACTCTTCGGGCGTGTTCAGGTTCAAGAAAGCCAGGCCTTGCGGATTGTGTCGAGCCGTCTCCTCGGGAGTGAGTGTGTGCACCTTTACTTTCGGGAACCAGGCGATCAGCTTCCACTCGGAAGCCTTCAGCGCGTCTTCGATTGCAGGCAGGCAAGTCGTCCGCCGATAGACAGCGTGCAACGGTTCCAGTCCCTCGGCGGAGGTTGGGATGACCACATCAGCATCTGATTCGATGAGCAGGTCACGTTCGTATTCGAAGAGGGCGCGACTGGCAAAGGGCATGTCGCAGGCCACGACGGCTACCAACGGGTGTTTGGCGGCATGGAGCGCGGTGTAGAGTCCGCCCAGGGCGCCGCGGCCAGGTACGAGGTCCGGCACGCAGCGCAGGCGGCGCACTGCGACCGAAGGGAGTGTCGAAGTGCCGAGGAAGGCATAGTCGGCAAGCTGGTTGGTCGTGACGAGGACCTCGTCCGCGAACGTGGCGAGACGTTCCACAACCTGGAGGATGAGCGGGCGTCCCAGGAAGGGCAGGAGGGCCTTATCCTGTCCCATGCGGCGAGATTCGCCTCCGGCTTGTATTGCCAGGGTTATCATTATGGGTGTATTATAAATGACGGAGACTGGCATGGCGACACTGGCGAGTGTGTTGGATGAGTTGACAATCGAGGGTGAGCTCTACACAAAACAAGCAGGCAGCGCAGTGCGCTGTACGGCATGTGGTCATCGCTGCCTCATTCGGGAAGGCAAACGCGGAATCTGCAAAGTGCGTTTCAACCCGGATGGCAAGCTGCGCGTCCCGTGGGGCTACGTAGCCGCGCTGCAGGCCGATCCGATCGAGAAAAAGCCGTTCTTCCACGTTTTGCCCGGCGCCACGGCGTTGACGTTTGGCATGTTGGGCTGTGATTTCCATTGTGGATTCTGTCAAAACTGGCTGAGCTCGCAGGCGCTGCGCGACCCGGGGTCGGATGTTTCCATCAACTTCATTCGCAAGATCACGCCGCGGCAGATCGCGGCCTTCGGGCGACGCATGGGCGCGGAACTAATTGCCTCCTCCTATAACGAGCCGCTCATCACCAGCGAGTGGGCTGTGGCGATTTTCAAAGAGGCAATGGCGGCCGGGATGAAGTGCGTCTACGTCTCCAACGGCAACGCCACGCCGGAAGCCCTGGAGTACCTGCGCCCCTACTTGAGCGCCTATAAGGTAGATTTGAAATCCATGCAGGATAAGAACTACCGGCGGCTGGGCGGGGTGCTCAAGAATGTGCTGGATACCATCCAGCGGGCGCGTGAACTGGGACTGTGGGTAGAGGTGGTGACGCTGGTCGTGCCTGGATTCAACGACAGCAACGAGGAACTATGGGAGGCGGCGCGCTTCCTGACCTCGGTCTCGCCCGACATCCCCTGGCACGTCACTGCCTTCCACCCGGACTACCAGATGACTGATTCGGACCCGACGCCGGCGCGCACCCTGCTGCGTGCCGCGGATATTGGACGTGAGGCCGGTCTGCGCTATGTCTATGCCGGCAACCTGCCGGGGCGGGTGGAGGACTACGAGACGACCGCCTGCTCGAAATGTAATACGCCCCTTATCCGGCGTTTCGCTTACACCATTACGGAATACAAGATCACCGCGCAAGGGAATTGTTCCAAGTGTGGTGCGCCGGTGGCGGGAGTTTGGACAGCGCATCCAGAGGCTGTGAACCTTCACGGATATGGGATTCCGCGCATCGCATTTTTATGATTCTGCTGTATAATGTGCGTCTATATTCCCCAAACCTCTATGTGACAAAAGGAGGTGGTCCATCCCCAGCTCTGCCAAACTAATCCCCCCCCTCGCTCGACAGCAGTAATCTGGCGTGCGGAAGCCTGCTTCCGCAGGCCGCAGGAGCAAGCTCCTGCATTCCAAAATTTCAACCATTCTCTTTGTAGGAGGAGAGAAACGTGAAACGTTCACTTTACCTACTGTTCTCGCTGCTGGTGCTGGTAAGCCTGGCACTGGCGTCCTGCGGTCCCGCGCCCACGGCGACACCCGCCGCCACCCAACCGCCTACCGAGGCAACCCAGCCTCCCGCAACCGAAGCCCCGACTGAAGAGCCTTTCGTTGGCAAATCCCTCGTCGCGCCGAACTGCGATTATGGGGGCTTCTTCAAATCCATCGAAGCCACTGACAGGTACACCGTGACGTTTAACCTGTGCAAGTCCGACGCAGCCTTCCTCTCGAAGATCGCCTTCAGCCCATTCGCTATCTATCCGGAGGAATGGATCGAAGCAACCGCTGGCGCTGAGACGCGCACCAGTGAAGGTCTTGAAAAGCCAATCGGCACCGGACCATACATGGTCACGGAATGGAAACGCGGCGAGAGCATCACCTTCACCAAGAACCCCGATTACTGGGGCGATATCCCTCTGGCCGCTGATACGCTAGTCTTTCGTTGGTCAACTGAATCGGCCGCCCGCATGCTCGAATTACAGGCCGGCACCATAGATGGTTTCGATAACGTTGGCCCCGAAGACTTCGCAACCATCGAGGCGGATTCCAATCTGCAGTTGGCTTTGCGCCCTGCCCTGAATGTCTTCTACATCGGCATGACCAATACCTTCCCGCCGTTCGATAACGTGAAGGTTCGTCAGGCAATTGCCATGGGCATAGACCGTCAGCGCATTGTGGATACCTTCTATCCTGTGGGTTCTGAGGTTGCTTCGCACTTCACCCCCTGTGCCATCCCGAATGGCTGCGTGGGCGACCCCTGGTATGAATTCGATCCCGTGGCTGCCAAGGCTTTGCTGGCTGAGGCTGGTTTCCCGGACGGCTTCGCGACAAAATTGTACTATCGCGACGTTGTGCGCGGTTATTTGCCGCAGGTTGCCAATGTGGCTCAGGATATTCAGGCGCAATTGAAGGAAAACTTGAACATTGACGCTGAGATCGTGGTCATGGAATCTGGCGCCTTCATCGAGGTCTCCGGCGCAGGTCAACTAAACGGCTTCCACCTGCTCGGTTGGGGTGCGGACTACCCGCACGTCACCAACTTCCTTGATTTTCACTTTGGCAAGGATATCAAGCAGTTTGGCAACACATTCCCGGAGATTTATGACAATTTGATCGCGGGTGGTCAGATTGGTATTCCCGAGGAAGCTGAGGCATATTATGTTGCAGCCAATAATGCCATTCGCGAACTTGTCCCGATGGTGCCGATTGCACACGGCGGCTCTGCGGCTGCCTATCGGGCGGATGTTGAAAATCCGCAGGCCAGCCCACTCACGACAGAGGTCTTTGCCTACTCCAAGCCGGGTGATCGCAATGTCTTCGTCTGGATGCAGAACGCCGAACCAATCAGCATGTTCTGCGCTGATGAAACCGACGGCGAATCCCTGCGAGCATGCGAGCAGGTGATGCAATCGCTCTACGGTTACGAGGTCAACGGTACGGCAACTGAGCCCATGCTGGCGACATCCTGCGAGCCAAACGCAGACTCCACCATCTGGGTATGCACGCTGCGCCAGGGTGTAAAATTCCACGACGGCAGCAGTTTTGATGCCAATGACGTCGTGACCACCTTCATAATGGGTTTGGACGCATCCTCCCCTCTGCATAAGGGCAATACCAACCTGTGGGAGTACTATGATTATCTCTGGGGCTTGATGAATAAGCCTGCTCAGTAATCGCGTTCCTTGCAGGTATAGACGATACGGGATGGCGGATTCCCCGCCATCCCGTATTCGAAAGGGAAGTGATGATCCAATATATATTGCGGCGCACTTTCGCATCCATCCCGGTGCTGTTTGGCATACTGCTGGTAACATTCGCCTTGGCACGCCTGATACCTGGTGACCCCTGCCGGGCAATCCTGGGGGAAAAGGCAACACAGGAAGTCTGTGATCGTTTTATTCGCGAGAAAGGTTTGGATAGGCCGATCCACATTCAATTCGGAATCTATATAAGCGAAATCTCTCGCGGCGATTTTGGTCAATCCTTCCGTTATGGTATGCCAGTGACACGCCTCCTGGTCGAAAGGTTGCCAACAACGGTCGAGCTTAGTTTTTCTGCACTCATTATTAGCATTATTATTGGCATTCCCCTCGGCATAATCTCGGCTGTAAAACATAATTCCTGGGTGGATGTCACTACGATGATTTGGGCCAACACAGGTGTCTCAATGCCAGTATTCTGGCTGGGACTTATGCTGGCTTATGTCTTCTCTCTGCTTTTAAAGGATACTCCTTTCTGGTTGCCACCTTCTGGTCGCATCACTCCTGGCATTCCCTCCATCCCTTTCTACGAAGCTTGGGGGCTGGCTATCCCGGAAGCAGGTTTCCAGTTCTCCGTATATAAGTTCATTAGCAATCTCTATATTGTTAACTCCTTGTTGACCGCCAACTGGAAAATGCTCGGCAGTTCAATTACTCACCTGATTCTGCCCTCTCTGGCACTTTCTACCATCCCAATGGCGCTGATCGCGCGCATGTCACGCTCCGGCATGCTCGAAGTGCTCGGGCAGGACTACATCCGCACAGCGCGCGCCAAGGGTTTGTCGAATAGGACGGTTGTGCTCAAGCATGCCTTTCGCAACTCGCTTCTGCCTCTGGTAACCGTAATCGGACTTTCGTTGGGCAGCCTGCTAGGCGGCGCTGTGCTCACCGAGACAATATTCGGTCTCTCAGGTGTTGGCCGCACCTTATACGATGCCATCACTGCCCGCGATTATGGCATTGTCCAAGCCTTCACTGTGGTTATTGCAATTTTTTTCGTAGTCTTGAACCTGATCGTGGACATGTCCTATGCCTATCTGGACCCTCGCATTCATCTAGATTAGAACCAACCAATGAACAATAAACAAAATTTAGTTTCTAAGCTAGACAGCGAAGGTCTTTCCCTAAAGTCAGTAAGCTTGTGGCAAATCACAAGGCGGCGCCTTTTCCGTCGAAAGTCCGCTCTCGTTGGCTTGGGCATCCTTGGGCTTCTGGTATTCATTGCACTAACCGCTCAATGGCTTGCTCCCTACGATCCCTATGATGTATTAATCGGAAAGGAAGATGTGGTGAGGCGGCAAAAGCCCTGCATCCATCTTCTCGGCTGCCCCCAAGATCAGCCACAGCACCTGATGGGCATTGACGGAAATGTGCGCGACGAGTTCAGCCGTTTACTTTTTGGGGCACGGCTCAGCTTAATGATCGGCTTCTCGACTGTCACCTTTGCAATTGTCACTGGAACGGTACTGGGAGCACTGGGCGGCTATTTCGGCGGCTGGGTAGATAATATCATTATGCGCACCATGGATGTACTCTTGGCATTCCCAGCCCTGTTGCTCGCCATTGCCATCGTTACCGTACTCGGCCCCGGTCTGATCAATGCTTTGCTGGCGATTGGCATTGTCTCCATCCCAGCCTATGCCCGCGTAGTGCGCGCCAGTGTGCTATCCGTGCGCGAAATGGACTTCGTATCAGCTACACGTGCCTTAGGTGGGAACACTTTCCAGATTTTGTTCCGACGCATCCTGCCTAACGCCCTTACACCTCTCATCGTCCAAGGGACACTCGGCATTGCCACCGCTATTCTGGATGCGGCTGCCCTGTCCTTCCTTGGGCTGGGTGCCCAACCTCCAACACCTGAGTGGGGCTCAATGCTCGGCGCGGAGCGCAACCAGGTTTTTACTTCACCGCACCTAGTTTTTTATCCGGGTTTAGCAATCATGCTAACCGTGCTCTCGTTCAACCTGTTTGGTGATGGTCTGCGTGACGCCCTCGACCCAAGACTGGCGCATGTAAGCGGGTAAGCCTGCGCGGAACTATCGA
>CAYZIQ010000052.1:9863-15180 GCA_964478375.1 uncultured Chloroflexus sp.
GCCCTCGACCCAAGACTGGCGCATGTAAGCGGGTAAGCCTGCGCGGAACTATCGAAGGGCACGGAGCGCGAGATTTGTAATGCGATCTGTACGCTGTAGTAACGACTTCAGTCGTTGAAGTGAGCGACTGAAGTCGCAACTACATCGTAATTGTAGTGACGACTTCAGTCGTTTCACCACTTCTATTCATCCCAACCTTTTCCAAAGTTTAGGGGCGGCGGCATAGATTTCCAACGCGCTCGAAGCCAATCGCGCCCCTGGGTTTCAAAGTAGAGGGACAGACTCGACCACGGCCAGTCATATACATCAGTCACAAAACCATGCCTGACTGGATTGTAGTGCACATAATTGAATGCTTGACGCAAATGCTTCTCATTTCGTATCATCTGGTCAGCGAATTTGTACCAAACGCGACGCTTGCCCGCTTGCCCGTCAACGAGATTCCATTCTCGAGATGTCGCACCGTGTAATTGCTTCAAGGCCGCAGAAACAGAAACCAGAGATTCGATGCCCATGAGAACATGATAGTGGTTTGGAAGAATCACCCAGCAAACAGTATCGGCATTGACCCCTCTCACGGCGCTGAGGAGAAGTAACTCGAACTCCGTTCGTCGTTCAGGCGCCGTCATGATGGGAACGTGTTCGAAATTTGTGGCTGTAATCAGATAATAACCTGCCTCACGGTAAGGATGAGGTGGCGCGTGCAATGGATAGCCGCGCTCGCGGCGAATACGCAGAAGTTCTTGCCGTTCTTCTGGAGAGAGATTACGATACTCGTATGGCATAAGCCTGTTAGTAACAGCTTCAGCCGTTGAAACGAGCGACTAAAGTCGCCACTACGATCCATGTAGTAACGACTTCAGCCGTTGAAACGAGCGACTAAAGTCGCCACTACGATCCATGTAGTAACGACTTCAGCCGTTGAAACGAGCGACTAAAGTCGCCACTACGATCCATGTAGTAACGACTTTAGTCGTTGGAACGAGCGATTGAAGTCGCCACTACGATCCGGTAGTAACGACTTCAGTCGTTGAAGTGAGCGACTGAAGTCGCCACTACGTTTCTTTCGGCCAATCCAACAATAATACCTCAGCCAACAAGCGGGCATTAACGTTCTTCTCCAACCGGTCAACAGCGCGTTCCACGTCGCTGACCAAGCGGCGCGCCTGCGCAAGAGACAGCTGTTTCGCCAGCGTCTCAATCTCCTCCGTTCGATCAATGTTGACCGGTGGAGTATCCGCTTTGGCTGCGCACAGCATCACATCCCGCCAGTAGGTCAGCCAGGTAAGCAGCACATCCCGAAAGGCTTCTTTATCCTTAGCCAGCGAGTCGGCGTAGGCAAAGCGATCGCGGCGATTTGCGGCGAGCAGCTTGTGCAGATCGTTCAGCCGGATCTGGCGGAAAGCGAGCATAGCCGGGTCAGAAAGCAGCCGCAGGGCATAGCCGGGACGTCCGCCCGAAAGGTGAGCAATCAAGCGTGCCTGGGTTTCGTCTGAGCCTCGCTCTTGTAGATAAGCTTGTACAGTTTCGGTGGGCAGCGGCCGCAGGCGCAGCACCTCGCAGCGTGAGACGATGGTCGGCAAGAGCAGGTCGACGCTGTCGGCGGTCAGGAGCAGGATAACTTGCGGTGGAGCTTCTTCGAGGGTTTTGAGCAGGGCGTTGGCTGCGTTGGCGTTCGCCTCCTGGAAGCGCAGGAAAAGGGCGACGCGATACCGCCCCTGGTACGGCGCCAGCGATAGACTGTGCTGCACCTCGCGGATTTGCTCGACTCTGAGCACGCCGCCCTCTTTTTCAGCCTGCACGACTGCCAGGTCTGGAAACTGCATGGCTTCGATCTGCTTGCACGTCCGGCAAGCCAGGCACGGCTCGCCTGGGGCAGAGGGCCAGGGGCAATTCAAGGCCTGGACAAAGCGCAGGGCCAGGCTGCGGCGGCCCAAGCCTGGAGGTCCCGCGAAGAGATACGCATGGCGCAGTCTATCGCGAGTGAGATGCTGCTTGAGCATCTCTACTGCCCATTCGTGGCCGAGCAGGCCCCAATTTTCCCCACTGATCACTGATAACTGATTACTGTTCACTGATTACTCCTCCCCTGCCCGCAAACGCAGGTAAGATTCATATCGTTCCGGCCGGACGCTGCCAACTTCCACCGCGGCCCGCACCGCGCAGCCCGGCTCGTGGCTGTGGGTGCAATCATTGAACGTACATTTTGCCACCAGCGGGGCGATCTCCGGGAAGTAGCCGTCCAGTTCTTCCGGCTCGGTATCCCAAAGTGACAGCGTGCGCAGGCCAGGGGTGTCGGCCACGTACCCGCCGCCATCCAGTGGGAAGAGTTGGCGCACATTGGTGGTGTGACGGCCTCGGTCGGTCGCCTCGCCCACCTCGCGCACCGCCAACCCCAGACCGGGCTGGATGGCGTTGAGCAGGCTGGATTTGCCGGCACCGCTCGGCCCGGCCAGGGCGGATACTTTGCACGTCAATTGCGCCCGCAACAGCTCGATCCCCTCGCCAGTTTTGGCCGAAACGTAGAGCACTGGATAGCCGAGCGCGGGGTAGCAGCCAAAGATCGCCTCCGCCTCTGCACGGTCTATCAGGTCGAGCTTATTGGCGACGACGAGGGCTGGCAAGCCTTGCTTTTCGGCGATAACCAAAAAGCGGTCGAGCATGCGCGTGTGCGGGCTGGGATTGGCACAGGCAAAGACGAACACAGCCTGGTCAGGGTTGGACAGGATGACTTGCTGGTAGAGGCCCTTCGGCCTCGGATCGAGCCGGACCAGGGCGCGGGCGCGCGGTTCGATGGACTCGATCATCCCCGTCCCATCTGTCAGAGGCACCACCTGCACCCGGTCGCCGACGGCGGCAATGTCGCCCCGGCGTGAACCCTGCTTGAGTCGTCCGCGCAGGCGACAGGTCAGGAAGCCGCTTTCGGTCTGCACAGTGAAAAAACCTGATTGGGCGCGGACGATGAGGCCGGAGACAAGCCTTTCTGTCGGCATACAGTTCAGTCTAAGGTGTTGCTGTAGCTTCGCCGCCTTGTGGGGTGGGCGTGCGGATGATGCCGACAGCCGATTCCCACCAGTACACACTTTGTGGCTTGCCGTAGAAATAGATCTCCACGATGCGCCGGAAAATAGGCGCGGCCCAGTCGGCGCCCTCGCCTTTGTTCTCGACGACCACTGCAATGGCAATGTCCGGCTTATCCGGGTTGTCTGCCAGGGTATAGCCCGCGAACCAGGCATGGGGTTCTGCGAACCCGGTTTCGACGGTGCCGGTCTTACCCGCCATGGGAATGTTGAGCGCGTTCAGGCGGAAGTAGGCCGTGCCGCGTGGGTTCTTGATCACTTCACGCATGGCATCCTGGATGACCTTCAAGTTTTCCTGCTTGAGGGGCAGCGTTCCGCGCACTTCCGGGTGGAAGGCGAGCAACGTCTCACCGCTTGTTGAGACAACCTTTTCCACCAATTGCGGCCGGTAGAGAGTACCACCGTTGCCGATGGCGGCGATAAAATCCGCCACCTGTAGCGGCGTGACTTGCAAATTTCCCTGGCCGACGGCTAAACTGGTTGCCTGGACGCCATCGCCCGGCACCGGTACCTGACCCTCTGACTCGGCCACCTGCTGGATGCCGGTCGCCTGCCCCAAGCCAAAGCCGGTCGCCATATCCGAGACGGCTGTGGTCTTTCCCAGGTTGAACAGCGTGAGACCGATGTGGAAAAACCAGGGATCGCAGGAGCGCATCAAGCCTTGCGGCAAGGTCAACATCCCACTGGGATTGACCGTGCAACGCTCTAGGGTTGGGTCTGCCTGCAGCTCGTTCTGGCAGTGTTCCCAAGTCCAGTCGTGAAGGATGTGAGTGGGGCCTAGCTCGGTAAAATCGTATTGACAATCGTAAGTCGATTCGGGCGTGAAGTCGCCGCTCTCCAAGGCAGCGGCCATGGTGATGATCTTGAACACCGAGCCGAGCGGATACTGCCCCTGTGAAGCGCGGTTGTAGAGCGGCTGATTCGGGTCATTGACCATGTTTGTCAGGTTCATGCTGTTGTAATTGTTCGGGTCGAACAGGTTGGGGTCGAAACCCGGCGAGGAGACCATCGCCAGCACACGGCCTGTATCGCGTTCCAGTACCACAATGGCACCAGGCAGGCCATCCATAGCCTGTTGAGCCTGTTCCTGGAAATCTTTATCAATGGTCAAGTAGATGGAGTCAGCCGGTTTGGAGTCAGTCTGTGCAAGGGACTCCCCAATGTTCCCATCGGCATCCACGAGATAGAGCGTCGCGCCGTTTTTGCCCGCCAGATACGGCTCTCCCCATTTCTCGACGCCAATCTTGCCGACTCGCTCGTTTCCGCTGTATCCCAGGCGGCGATAGGCAGCCACTTCTTCTGGGAAGATTGCCTGGATATACCCGATCGCTTGCGAGGCGGTGTCGTAGTAGCGGGAAGTATAGGCGCTCATCTGCAAACCACTGAAGGCCGATAGGTGGTTGTATCCGCTGTTCACTGCCTCCTGGCTGGCCTCTCCAACGGGAACGTAATAACCTGAGAGGTAGCTTTCATACGCTGAACGGATGGCTTCCGGGCGAACGCCGGTCAGCCTCCATAGTTCAGTAAACAGGAACTCTTCGTTATCCGGAGGAACCTGCCCGGCGACAAGGCCAAGCGCAACTGCGTCCGTTTGCGTGACCAGGGCATTCCCGCTGCGGTCATAGATGTCGCCACGCGCCGGGATCTTGTAATCGCTCAACAGCTTCTTACCTCCTGCCAGCTCGGGCAGGATCAAGCTGTCGTCCCATTGGAGGCGCCACTCGCCATCCTCCAGGCTGAAGTGAGCGGTCATGTCGCGTTGGATGTCACCATATAGGCTGGTGTGATAAACGAGATGGAAAGCGACCTGCGCACCGCCGGGATTGGTCAGCGTGGAGAGGAGGCTGTATTCCACGTTGTTGACACTCATGGCTGCCAGGGCACTTTTATACCGATTCGTGAAATCGTCTTGTGAAAGGCCAGCGCGGTTAGCATGATCCACCATGTTATACATCGTGGCATAATCTTCCCCCATCAGAGCGTCCAGGTAGGCGCGCATGGCGGCTTCTGCGCTGGGCGTATGCGTTACAGCTACCTGAGGCGTGGAGATAGGATTGGAAGTCCCGCCATTGCCGCTGCTTGGCCCGCAGGCAGTGAGAAGAATTATGACCAAGATGAGAATTAACCAACGGATAAATTTCATAGGTTCACCTGTTGAATTCAACCGGTCCGTTCCCCGCTCAGAACGGCGCGGAAGATTGGGCAAGGATAATTCAGCGCGGATTGGCAGTTGCCGG
>CAYZIQ010000052.1:15280-18679 GCA_964478375.1 uncultured Chloroflexus sp.
AGAACGGCGCGGAAGATTGGGCAAGGATAATTCAGCGCGGATTGGCAGTTGCCGGGCACATCCGCGGCTGGCGTGACCTCGAATCGCCTCAGACTACGCACCAAGTGGCAGAGCGGTAGGCCCATCACACTGGCGTAGCAGCCGCTCAACTTCTCTACTGGCTGGAACTGTGGATGCTGGATGGCATAAGCACCGGCCTTGTCCAGCGGATCGCCAGTAGCAACGTAGTCGGCAATCTCTCCATCGCCGTACGCTCGCATTGGCACCTCAGTGACGCACAGGTCTGTTATCATACACCTATCCTCCCTCCGCAGGATGGCGATCCCTGTGCAGACCTGGTGGCTGTGTCCGCGCAAAGCGGCTAACATTTCAACCGCCTCGGTTTTGTCCTTCGGCTTGCCGAGGATGACTTTTCCATCCGCGACGGCAGTATCAGCAGCCAGGATGAGGCCACCTTCACCGACGCTTTCGGCGCCCTGGCCTAGCCGCCAGGACAGGCAGGCACGCGCTTTGCTCCGGGCAAGGCGTAGGACGTAATCATGGGGTGCTTCATCAGGCAAAAGGCGTTCGTCCACTTCAGCAGACATGGCGTTGAAAGTCCAGCCGGTCAGCGCCAGCAACTGTCTGCGACGCGGCGAGTTGGAGGCCAGGATGAGGTGGGGGTTGTCAGCCACGGGAAGGATTCTAACATACTCTCCTGTCAAACCTCTGGCAGGTTCTCACAGGCTGTTGTACAATCCGGTGATCAGTCATCCGTGATCCGTAACCAGTGACTTATGGAGGAGCAGTGGAAGAACTTAGAGAGCGCATATTGCGCGACGGAAAGAATCTCGGTAATGGCATTTTGAAGGTGGATAGCTTCGTCAATCACCAGGTGGACCCGCGCCTGATGGACGCCTGCGGTCGTGAACTGGCGCGTCGTTTTGCGGACGTCGGCGCGACCAAAATCCTGACCGCTGAAATCTCAGGCATCGCTCCCGCGCTGATGACCTCCCTGCATCTCGGACTGCCAGTGGTCTACGCCCGCAAGACCAAGCCGGTCACGATGTCGAACGCTGTTTTGCTGACGCTGGCGCCCTCGCACACCAAGGGTGTGATGACAGAGCTTCTCGTCGCTCCGGAATACTTGGCTGGCAGAGAGCGGCTCCTTATTATTGATGATTTCCTGGCCAGCGGTGCAACCATCATGGGACTGGTACGACTGGCGCAGGCCGCCGGGGCGACCATCGTCGGCATCGGCGCGTTGATCGAGAAGACTTTTGAGGGTGGGCGCGCCGCGCTCAAGCCACTGGGCGTGCCTATCGAATCGCTGGTTTGCATCACCTCCATGGAAGACGACGAGATCATTTTCGGCGGATGTGAATAACGTGTCACGTACCATGTGTCACGTGTCAGGTTTCATTGGTTGGATATTCGCCCACATGAGTTTCGCCATTCCGGTCAAACGCTTGCGCGAGACGGATACGTTGCTGGCCTTTCACCATCCAAAGCCAGCATATCCATTCCATGTTCTGCTCGTCCCGAAGAAGGCTATCGCCCGCCTCGAAGATCTGGACGCGGTGGATTCGGTTTTTCTGTCCGACCTGTTCAGCGCAGTACAAAGCCTGGTTCAAGAATTCAAGCTGGCTGAGAACGGTTACCGGTTGATCGTCAACGGCGGAGCCTACCAGGATTTCCCGCATTTGCATTTTCACCTCATCTCCGGTGATGTTGTAAAAGCGACGTGATGTAGCCCTACAGCAATTTGTTTACATGCACGATTCCGTTGCCATCCTCGACTTCGGTTCGCAATATGCCCAACTGATTGCCCGACGGGTGCGCGAGGCGCGCGTTTACTGCGAGCTTTTTCCCTGGGATACGCCGCAGGAGAAGATAATGGCTCTCAAGCCCAAGGGCTTTATCCTTTCCGGCGGGCCGAAATCTGTTTACGAGGCTGGCGCGCCGCATATTCAGAAATTCATCCTGGATTCCGGCCTGCCGATCCTGGGCATTTGCTACGGCATGCAAGCCCTGACGTACGCGCTGGGCGGCGAAGTCAGTCCATCTTCTGAAAGAGAATACGGCCCCGCCACCATTCACCCCCTCGCCCCGGCTTCCCTGCTCCCCTCTGCACCCTTCCCTGCCTGGATGTCGCACGGCGACCGTATCACTCGTCCGCCGCCGGGTTTCGTCGCGCTGGCAAGATCGGGGAATAGTCCCATCGCGGCGATGGGCAACACGGCGCGCAAGATTTACGGCCTGCAGTTCCACCCCGAAGTGAAACATACGCCTTGCGGCGCGGAGATCCTGCACCGTTTCGTGGTGGAGGTCTGCGGCGCAAAACCGGATTGGACACCGGCCTCCATCATCGAGGAGAGCGTGGCGCACATCCACAAACAAGTGAGGAACGAACGCGTGCTGGCAGCTGTCAGCGGCGGGGTGGATTCGACGGTCGCCGCGGCGCTGGTGCACAAAGCAGTTGGCGATCAATTGGCTGCCGTATTCGTGGATACCGGTCTGCTGCGCCAGGACGAGCCGGGGCAGGTCGTTGCCACTTTCCGTACGCTGTTGGGCACAAAACTGATGGCGGTGGAGGCCTCTGAAGAGTTCTTGAGCGCCTTACGAGGCGTCACCGACCCAGAGCAGAAGCGTAAGATCGTCGGCGAGAAATTCATCCGCATTTTCGAGCAGCAGGCCCAGAAGCTGGGCCGGCCGCGATTCCTGGTCCAGGGCACGATCTACCCTGACGTGGTCGAATCCAGCGCACCAGAGCGCGACAAGGTTGAGCGCATCAAGACACATCACAACGTCGGCGGGTTGCCGAAGGATATGTCGTTCGAGCTTGTCGAACCGCTGCGCTATCTGTTCAAGGACGAGGTGCGGGCCGTCGGCGAGGCGCTTGGGCTGCCTCCCGAGCTAGTTTGGCGGCAGCCGTTCCCGGGTCCCGGCCTGACCGTGCGCTGCCTGGGCGAGGTGACTGCCGAGCGGCTGGCGCGCCTGCGGGCCGCGGATGCCATCCTGATCGAAGAATTATCCGCTGCCGGGCTGATGGGCAAAGGCGCAGATACGTCGCAGGCCTTTGTCGTCCTGTTACCGGTGCGTTCGGTCGGCGTGATGGGTGACCAGCGCACGTACCAGGAAGCGGCCGCCATCCGCGCCGTCGTCACCGAGGATTTCATGACCGCAGACTGGACGAGGCTTCCGTATGAACTTCTGGCACGCGTGGCAAATCGGATCGTGAATGAGGTGCATGGAATCAATAGAGTGGTGTATGATATAACCAGCAAGCCACCGGCCACCATCGAGTGGGAGTAATCCGATTGCGCATTTCGGTTTACGATTTGCTCGCCGGAAAGCAATGCGCTTATAAAACGTAGAGGAGTTCAACATGACCCATGCCATCCAACCCCACCGCTCGAT
>CAYZIQ010000053.1:0-8211 GCA_964478375.1 uncultured Chloroflexus sp.
CTCAAGATGGGGCGACCGCATTTCGGGCAGAAACCGGCGGCCTTGTCCTTGCGGCTGGCACGCCGTTTGGCGATCAAGGCCTCCACATCCTCTTCCGTGGCCTCTTTGGCTGAACCTGGTCTTGCCGCCGCGTCGGCCCGGCGAGCAGCGATGGCCGCCTCCAAGCGATCTTCCTCCGACACTCCTCCCCCGCCTGTGGGAGAGGATGGTAAAGCGAGGGCATCCAACTGGCGCAAGATCGCCGCGCCGCGCTGGAGCAAACTGCTGCGCTGAAGCGGGTATTCCTCGGCGGGAATTTTTCCTAAGGCATAATCGAAGTCAAGCTCCTGCAATGCGGTCAAGATGCGATCCCGTTCAGCCAACAACGACGAGGTAACATGTTCTTCCTGCAAAATCGCAGCAGGCTGCCGCTCCATAAACGGCCGCGACACGTACAGCGCGACCAGGATCAACAAGGCCAGTAGTAGAAAGAGTGCGCCAATATCCATGTTTTATCTTCCATATCGCAGGTAGTGACAACGTAGTGGCGACTTTAGTCGTTTCGTAACGACTGAAGTCGTCACTACATGCTATTTATCGGCCAGAAGGGGATCAATGATGACCTGGATCTCAGCCACCGATTGGAAGGGGCCAATCTGAATATAACGTAATCTCCCTTGCCGGTCTATGATGTAGGTTTCCGGCACACCCATCTGGCGGTTGAAAGCCTGTGAGATGCGTGTGCCCAGGTCGGGACCGTTCGGATAGGTGATATCAAATTTAGCGATGTAGGAACGAGCTTCCGGCTCAGTATCCACATAGTCCACGCCGAGGAAGGCCACCTCGCCGCCGGATTCGTAGGAGCGCCAGGCAGCTTCCAAATCCGGGGCTTCCTGTTCGCACGGCTTGCACCACGAAGCCCAAAAATTGATCAATACCACCTTGCCGCGCAGATCCGAGAGGCGGATCTGTTGGCCGTTTGGATGCTGGTCATCGCTGAAGGTGGTCAGGGTGAAATCCTTGACCGTATCTCCAACTTTGACGACCCCCTGCTGGGAACGCTTCAGCGCCAGGGCCAGCACAGCCAGCAATCCCAGCAGCCCCACCCAGACGAGGATCTGCACCCAAAGCGGAACGGAACGCTTGGGTGGCTTGGTTGCATTGTTCACATTTTCTGACATTCGACCCTTCCCTCACTCTCGTTTACGAAGCTCTTCTTCCAGGCGGGCAACGTACTCATCCCCGGCCAGCGGAACTTCGCTTCCTTCCTGGGCGGATGCCTGCTTGCCCAGAGCACGCCAGGACCGAAACGCCCGGTACAAGATATAGGCTCCAGCCAGGAATGCTACCGGCGGAAGGATATAGACCAGCCAGTTCAACCCTGTGCGCGGCGGCTCGGAGAGCACGCGCGCCCCATAATTCTCTACGAAATATTGCTTGATCTCATCTGCCGACTTCCCCTCCGCCAGCATTTGACGGATCAGGTCACGCCACTGGGCGCAGGCCTGCGTCGGGCACACATCCAGGGGCGTGTTCTCGCACACTGGGCAATACAGTTGCCTGGCGATCGCGTTGACCTCGTCGTCGGAGGGGGTGGGCTGTTGGGCGGAGGCGGTTTTTGCGCTGGCAAGTGCGAGAAGAAGGAATAAAACGTAAAACGTAAAACGTGATACGCGATACGTGACACGTGACACCTTCTTGGGGAAAGATTCCATCTTACAGCTCTCCTTAATATGTTTTACTCGTAACTCATCCCTCATCACCCGCCACTCGTCACTTTTTCGGGCCAAGCTGCCACCAGCGTGCCGAAGATGAAGACCAGGCTGCCAATCCATAGCCAGTTGACCAGCGAGTTGTGATACACCTTGAAGGTTGCGCCGATGGCCGAGATCGGCTGCCAGTCCACCAAAATAACATACAAATCATCGGCCAGCGTAGAACGCACGCCTGGGATAGTCATCGGCTGGCCAGATTCGTAGTAATAATCGCGGCGCGGGTGAAAGTCGCCCAGGTACTGATCGCCTTTGTAAACGCTGACCACGGCGCGCGTGACGTTGCGCCCGCCGGCAGTATCGAACTGCGCCACCGAATCGAATGTGACCGTGTACCCGGCCAGGGCAAGCGAGCCGCCCTGTGGAATAGTCCCTTGCGTCTCGGTCTGGAAAACCTGCATGCCCAGGATGCCGATTGCCATCAATACCATGCTGATGTGGATGAGATACCCGCCGTAACGGCGGCGGTTACGTCCGGCCAGACGCCAGAGGGCGGTGACAAAGTTCTCGCCCGTCCTCCGATGGCGCGCCATCGCGCCGCGCCAGAATTCGTACAAGGTGACAAAAATGACCAGCGCCACCAGCCCAAAACCGATCAAGGCGACGGCATTATGGATGCCAGCTACAAAGATGGCGACCACGACCAGCGCGGCTACCAGCGCAGGTTTCCAGACGGCGCGTCCCAGCGTCTTGAACGTGGAGTGTCCCCAGGCAGAGAGCGGGGCAATGCCCATCAACAACATCAGCGCGCCGAAAAGCGGCGCGGTGGCGCGTTCGTAGAACGGCGGACCGACGGTCACCTTTTGGTTGGTAACCAGCTCGGAGATGAGCGGGAAGATCACGCCCCAGAAACAGACGATCAGCACGCCCATGAAGAGTAAGTTATTCAGCAGGAACAAGGCCTCACGCGAGAGCATGGACTTCATCTCGACCTCGGCCTTCAAGTCATTCCAGCGATAGACCAGCAGCGACACCGAGCTGACGAGAGTCAACCCGATGAAGGCAAAGAACAGCGGCCCGATGGCGCTTTGAGCGAAGGCGTGCACCGAGGAGAGCACGCCGGAACGGGTCAGGAACGTGCCAAAGATGACTAAATCATAGGTCAGGATGATGAGCAGCATGTTCCACTGCTTCAACATGCCACGCTTTTCCTGGATCATGACCGAGTGCAGGAAGGCCGTGCCGGTCAACCAGGGCATGAAGGCGGCAATCTCCACCGGGTCCCAGCCCCAATAGCCACCCCATCCCAGCACATCGTAAGCCCAGCGCGCGCCCAGCACCAATCCCAGCGAGAGGAACAGCCAAGCCACCAGCGTCCAGCGGCGGGTGATGCGGATCCAGCGGTCGTCGGTGCGGCCAGTGATAAGCGCCGCCATGGCGAAGGCATAGGGGATGACAAAAGAAACAAAGCCGAGGTACAGCATCGGCGGATGGATGATCATGCCCGGATGCCGCAGCAGCGGATTCAACCCCTGACCGTCGGAGGGCATCAACGGGACTGCGCCCGCCGGCCGGAACATGGCCGCCACCTCGCCAGAAGCCGTCTGCCACCAACGAGCAAATGGATCCTCGAAGAAAATGGTCAGCGCCAGAAAAAAGGCCAGCGTCACCGACGAGACCACGATCACCCAGGGCAAGAACTCGCGGTCGCGTTCCCATTTGCGCAGAGTCACCGCCGAGGCAAAGGCCGACATCAGCCACGACCAGAAGAGCAACGATCCAGCCTGTCCACCCCATAGGGCGGTGATCTTGAGATACATCGGCATACTATTCGATGTCACGGAGTAGACGTACTCTAGCTCATAGTGACCGGTAGCCAGCAGATAGATCAAGGTAAATGACGCAATCGTGACCAGCGGGAAGGTGAGCAGCATGGCGCGTCGTGCGCTCTCAGCCCAACGATAGGACTTCGCCAGTGCACCATAAACTGCCGCTCCTACGCTGAAGAGCGCCAGGAGAAAAGTCACTACGATAACGCCGTAGCCGAAATCTGCAATCATCAGTCTCCTCGTTAAATACCTTCACCCCTTGCCCATCTCTGGGAAGAGAGAGGGTTGGGGGTGAGAGTTGAAAGGGCGTCAATGAACATGAACAGATTACCCGCCATTGACCTGCTGAGGAACTGCCTCTTCGTACTTGGTCGGGCACTTGAGCAAGAGCTCGTCCACGTGGAAGATGCCATCCTCCCCCAGGTGGCCGGTCATGATGGCTTGCGCCTCATCCCGCAGCAGGTCTGGTTTAGGGCCGTTGTAGATCACCTTCAAATGGGCGCGGTTCGGGTCAATGACGGCCTGGTGCAGCACGGCCGCCAGTCCACCCTGGGCGTCTATCTCCTTGTTATCGCCGGGGACATTCGCCACTTCGAAGGAAAGGTCGAGGGTTTGTGGATCGTACTGGATGGTAGACCCGATCACTGCCCCAGAGACGCGCAGATCGCGACCAATCACACTGCTGCCTTTGGCACGTAATTCATCCACGGTCATGAAATACTCAGCGTTGGCCTGTGTCGAAGAGGCGATCAGATAGATCACCGCCGCCAGGATCAACAAGCCTCCTACAATAAACTTGACGCGCCCAAAACCAGATTTCTTCATTGCAAATACCTCCAAAGCAGTAGAGACCACCATATACAATATTTACATATTATGGTTAATAGAAGATGAGAACATAAGACTTGTTACAGCAAATCAATCCAGTTTCACTAATCCGGTTCGGATGGCGAACTTGACCAGCTCCGTGCGCGAGTGCATGTTCAACTTGTTCATGATCCGCTCGCGATGCCGGGCGATCGTCTTCGGACTGAGGCTGAGGCCCTGGCCAATTTGCTGGTTGTTCATCCCCTGCGCCACCAATTCCAGCACCTGCCGCTCGCGCTGGCTAAGGGCATCCAGGCCGATCATTTGTCCCTTTGCCTCCGGGTGTAGTGCCACAAGTTGTTCCGCTTGGCGAGCGAGACGTTGGTAATCTTCCAACAGCCACCGAGCCAAAGCCGGCTGGAGATAAACGTTACCGCTGGCGACCGTGTGAATGGCAGCCACCAAATCGTCAGCTGCGGCCTGCTTGGTGATATAGCCAGAAGCGCCGGCCACGAGCATCTGCATGAAGTACTGTTTATCGTCGTGAACAGTCAACGCTAGAATCAAGCAATCTGGGCATAGGACGCGCAGGCGGCGAGTAGCCTCCATCCCATCCATGCCGGGCATGGTGATGTCCATCAGAATGATATCCGGCTTCGCCTGCATGGCTCGCGGTACTGCCTCCTCACCATTACCTGCCTCGGCAACGACCTCGAAATCCTCTTGTGTCTGCAGGAAAGTTTTCAGGCCAACGCGCACAACATCGTGGTCATCTACCAGCATCAAGCGGATCTTCTTCATGCCTGTGTCTCCTCTTTTGACAGAACCAACCGCTCGGTGGTTGGAACGATAACCTCGATCGTTGTCCCCTCCCCGGGCGCGGATTTGATACGCATCTGACCGCCTACCGCTTCGACCCGTTCGCGCATACCGGTCAATCCCCAGCCGCGTGGCGGGTTGAAAGTCTCAGTAGGATCAAAGCCTATACCGGCATCAATCACTCTTAAGGTGATTTGCTTCGGGGCGTATACCAATTGGATTTGTGCCTCTTTTATCTTTGCATGGCGGGCAATGTTGGCGACGGCTTCTTGCACTACACGGAAGAAGACCGTTTCGAGGATAGAGTCCAACCTGCGAGCTTTCCCCTGAACCTCCAGGGCGACTTTCAAACCCTTGGGGGAAAAATCGCGCTCAAGCAGGTAGTTCAGTGTGGGCACCAACCCGAGGTCATCCAATTGCGCTGGTCGCAAATCGTGCACGAGGTGGTAAAGTCCTTGCGACATTTGCCGGCTGTTCGTTTGTAGACGGTCGAGCAGCAGCCTCACGTCCGGATGATCTGGAAGGAGGCTCTGCAGCGTCGCCAAGTCAAGTGCGAGTGCGCTCAATATCTGGGCGGTCTCGTCGTGGAGTTCACGGGCGATGCGCGCTCGTTCATCCTCCTGTGCCTGAACTATGTGGTTGAGCAATTCACGGCGCATCGTCTCGCGCTTGGTCAACTCAATTTGGATCTGCTCCATCGCCTCCAGCCGGGCTTGCTGGGCGGCCAGCAACTGATTTCGGCGTTCAGCTTCCACCACCCGCATGGCACGTATCATTCCTACCATGACCACGACAGCCATCGCTGCACGGACAGCTTGGATAGGCACGCCGGTAGCAGCCAGGAAGGCGTCTGCACTGATCCAGCGAGCGGGAAACATATCCACCTTCGTGACAAAAACTTGGGTGAGCCCATAGATCCCAAAACCCAGACCAGCCCATTGCAGACCAACCACCAACGGACGACGGCCCTCGGACTTAGCGGCTAGAGCCTGAAAATATAAACCCTGCGCTGCCAATAACGCCCCCGGTACAGCCAGTAAATAGCGAATCAGAGCGTCGGTAAAACGCACCTCGAAGATCTGACCAGCCCGGAATATCATCAGCGCGTTGAATAGGATGAAAAGGACATATAGCGCTAATACACTCAAGCCCAAGGCTGCCACAGGCGCTGATTTTTGCTTCGGCAATCGAAAAGCTTGTACCCCATACTGGATAAGCACAGTAAATGAAATCGCCAACAATCCAAGCCTGAGCCAGGAGATCCAATCTGGAAACTTAGCCCCCAACCAGACGATTTGGAGCAAGAAGATCTCGAACCACTCATGCAGACCATGCAAGATGCCAAAAGCCGCCAAAGGGCGCAGCAGATTAGCATTCGCCAAGGAAGGGGAACGACCGGCTTCCAAAGTCATGGCTAACCCCATGGTGAAGAAAGCCGCGCCGTAAACGAAGAAGACGATCAGAATTTCGAAGTGCAGACCTGTATCATACATGGCATCTATTGGGTATTTTATATCAACCCTTCGATTCCTGGAATTGTGACTATTACCAGACTAGACGTGACATTCGTCACAATGGGTTGCCGCGCTTTCTAACTTGCTTTTAATGATAATTGGGGATATAAACCCAATATGCCAAGCCCGATTTCTCATGAAATTGGGTGAAAGAGTGTATACGGAGGTGCCCATCGTAAAATAAATTGCATTGTGTCACATAACCCAACTTTATTATGAGGAGAACGAAACGAATGTCAACTAGAAAAGCAATATTCCTTGTAGGCGGGTTGCTCCTGCTGGCTGCGTTGATCGCAGCCTGCGGCCCGCAAGTCGGGCCGGCCGGCCCGGCTGGTCCTGCAGGTCCCGCTGGCCCTGCCGGCCCGAAAGGCGATACCGGGCCGATGCCCTCGGCCGCCGATCTGTCCTGCACTCAGTGTCACAACGACACTACGCTCATCAGCGGCAAGGAAGCCGCGTGGGAAACATCTCTTCATGGCAGCGGTACGACGGTCGCGTATGCGGGCGGTAGAGCCGGATGCAACGGGTGCCACTCTGGCGGCGGTTTCATGGATCGCATTGCAGCCGGAATGAAAACGTCCGATATCAAGACCGCAGATCCGAACGCGAGCCGCATCGATTGCCGCGCCTGCCACGTGATCCACACCACTTACACCAAGGATGACTTCGCCCTGAGAACCACCGCTGCCGTAACGCTCGAAGCTTCGGGCGCTACCTTTGATGGAGGCATGGGCAACCTATGCGCCAACTGTCACCAGCCGCGCACCGCATTCCCCGCTGCGACTGACGGCAAAGTCAAGGTCTCCAGCACCCACTGGGGTGCCCACCACGGCCCTGTGGCCGCAATGATCCTCGGTGTTGGTGGTGCTGGTGGAGTGGAAGGCAAGCCAGCTGCCCATGCAACAGTGGTGAAAGACACCTGCGTGGCCTGCCACATGGGAGGAGAGGCCGTCGTCCACACCTTTACCCCAAACGTTGCGACCTGCACGGCCTGCCATGCAGATGCCAAGAACTTCGACATCAACGGCATGCAGACCACGATCGAGGAAAAGCTTGCGGAAGTCAAAGCGGCCCTGCAGGCCAAGGGACTGCTCGATGCAAATGGCACGATTGTGGTCGGTGAGTACCCCGAGGCGCAAGCCGCCGCCCTCTGGAACTACCTCTTCGTCGAGGAAGATAAGAGCATGGGTGTCCACAACGCGGATTATGCCAATGCCTTGCTTGATTACGCATTGGAAGCATTGAAGTAATCTGCGCATCACAGCAGGTTAGCATTACCAACGGGACTGAGCGTGCTCAGTCCCGTTTTTCATTTCAGGAAGCGCTTCTCAACCGGAAATTTTAGTTTCGCAATGCTGGGTTACCATCTGTGGAATTAGCTCCATTGCTACTCGGCAATACTCATATCAATTTCGTGACGTTATTAACATTCCAAATTCACCGCTAGTTGGGTAAAATAGCACAATCTCTGTAGTTGTATAGGGCGCATAACCCATAGTAAATATGACCGAATACCCATGATCGTATCTTCTCAACGGTCAGGGGAAGATG
>CAYZIQ010000053.1:8311-18560 GCA_964478375.1 uncultured Chloroflexus sp.
AGTAAATATGACCGAATACCCATGATCGTATCTTCTCAACGGTCAGGGGAAGATGGGGGGTGTGCGGCGGTTGCGTATCCTACGGGTATGCTTCGCGACTGTCCGCACACCCCCGCTCCCCATTTTTTGAGATGCTCCCCCTGATCTTTACGATGAGTTGCTAAAAGGATTTTTCCAGGAGAATGCAATGCTCAAATCTGTAAAAGCCATTCGAGCGCCTCGCCTGGCAGCGATTAGCCTGATCCTCAGCCTGACCTTGCTGGGGGTCGCGACTGGCCTCGTCAAGCCGGCAGCTGCTGCGGCGGGGGGGCAGGTCAAGCTGCAGGAAACCGATAACGCCGCGTGCCTGGCCTGTCACAGCCAGCCGGGATTCAACCTCCCCCTCCCTAACGGCGAGAACCTGCCACTGACCATCGACGGTGGACATTTCGCCGACTCGGTGCACAAGAGCCTGGCCTGCACTGACTGCCACCCGACCATTTCCACCTTCCCACATCCCGATTTGAAAGCCCAGAGCCTGCGGGAGGTTTCCATGCAGTTCTACACCATCTGCCAGAAATGCCACCTCGAGCAATACGACAAGACACTCGATTCGGTACACCAAAAGGCGCTGGCAGCCGGCAACACCAATGCGGCCATCTGCACCGATTGCCATAATCCCCACACGCAGACCCAGCTCACCGACCCCACGACCGGCAAGCTGCTGCCCGAGGCCCGCGTCCAGATTCCCATGAAGTGCGCCCGCTGCCACAGCGCCATCTACGATCAATACAAGGCCAGCGTGCACGGCTCCGCACTGATCGGCGATGGGAACCCGGACGTGCCTACCTGCATTGACTGTCACGGCGTCCACAATATCCAAGACCCTACCACAGCCATTTTCCGTGTTTACTCGCCCCTGCTCTGTTCCAAATGCCATACGAACCCAGCGATCATGGATAAGTACGGCATCCCCACGCAAGTCATGAATACCTACGTTGCTGATTTTCACGGCACTACAGTGACGCTCTTCGAGAAAACCTCTCCCGACCAGGTCACCAATAAACCGGTCTGCTTCGACTGCCACGGTGTCCACAACATCAAGCGCGTGGATGATCCGCAGTACGGCCTCGCCATGAAGGAAAACCTGCTATCGGCCTGTCGCAAGTGTCATCCAGATGCCACCGCGAATTTCCCCGACGCCTGGATGAGCCACTACATCCCCAGTCCGACGAGATATCCTATTGTTTATTACGTGAACCTATTCTATAAGATTTTCATTCCCACCGTAATCGGCAGCATGTTGATTTACGTTTCGAGCGATATTGTGCGGCGGCTGATCGAGCACCGCAAAGGAGTCAAGCACGCATGAGCAAGAAAGGATCCATTCTCACAAAACAGCCCCGCCAATACAAACGCTTCCACTGGGCACAGCGCGTCGCACATGCCTTGCTGCTGATCTCCTTCACTACCTTGGCGCTCACCGGTCTGCCGCAAAAATACGCCATGGCCGGCTGGGCGGAAGCGATGATTAAGTCCTTCGGCGGGATCGAGACCATACGCCTGATTCATCACGTTGCGGCAGGTGTGTTGATGCTGCTGACCATCTACCACATCCTGGATATCGGTTATAAGATTTTCGTCCGCCGTTCACAAATGAGCATACTGCCCGGCCTGCAAGATGTCAAAGATGGCATCCAGGCTTTTGTCTACAACCTGGGCCTGGGCAAGAGACGCCCACAGATGGGCCGCTACACCTTCGAGGAAAAGATGGAATACTGGGCGCTGGTGTGGGGCCTCATCATCATGGGCATTACTGGCTTCATGATGTGGAATCCACTCGCCGCCGTCCGCCTCCTGCCGGGTGAGATCATCCCGGCCGCTAAGGCCGCCCACGGCGGCGAAGCTCTGCTGGCAGTGCTGGCAATCATCGTCTGGCACATGTACGGCGTCCATCTGCGCCGCTTCAACAAAAGCATGTGGACCGGCAAACTGAGCGAGGAGGAAATGCTCCACGAGCACCCGCTCGAACTGGCCGACGTCAAGGCCGGCATTGTGCGCCGCCGCGTGGACCTGAAAACGCTGCGCAAACGTCAGACAGTTTACTACCCCGTGGCCGGAGTCCTGGCTATCGTCATGCTGCTGGGCGTGTATGGTTTCGTCAGCGGTGAAAAGACGGCCATCACCACCGTCCCACCCATCTCCAGCCCAGTGCCGATCTACGTCCCGCAGACACCCACCCCAACTTCCACCCTGCCGCCCACGCCGGCTATAGGTACCTTCGCCCTGACCTGGAATGGCTCCATTGGCCCACTCTTCCAGGCCAAATGCAGTGCCTGTCACGGCACGATAGTCACGCTGGCCCAACTCTCGTTCGCAACCTATGCGGACGCGATCAAAGGCGGGCAAGATGGAAAAGTTATCCTGCCCGGCGACCCGGCAGGCAGCCTGTTGGTCCAAAAGCAGCAGGTAGGTGGCCATCCCGGCCAGTTCAGCGTTGAGGAGCTTGGGCTGGTGAGCCAATGGATCGCGGCGGGTGCGCCGGAAAAATAAATTATTGGAGGTGTCTGTGATGTTCAAACGAATCAAAGGTGGGCTGAAGCGTTTCTTTTTCCCGCCAGCCGGTTCCCCGCGCTGGCTCATGATCCTGCCTTACGCCATCCTGGGCGCACTCACCCTGTTGCTGCTGGTCGGCGGCGCATACGGCTGGGACTATACCAATTCACCCGCTTTCTGCGGCACAACCTGCCACACCATGCCGCCCGAATACGCCGCCTACGAGGTCTCGCCGCACGCTCGCGTGGCCTGCGTGGAATGTCACATTGGGCGCGAGTTCATCGGCAACCAGATCTTCCGCAAGGCAGGAGATATCCGGCACATCATCGCCACAACTTTCCACACTTACGAGTACCCGATCATGGCCGGCAACATGCGCCCGGCGCGCGAGACTTGCGAAAAATGCCACACGCCTGAAAAATTCTCAGATGACAGCCTGCGGGTGGTCACCCACTTCCAGGATGATCAGACGAACACCCCCTCTTACATCTACCTGATCCTGAAAACCGGAGGCGGCAGCAAACGTGAAGGCCTCGGGCGCGGCATTCACTGGCACATCGTCAACAAGGTGCTGTACTATGCCACCGACAGCCTGGAACAGAACATCCCATACATCCGCGTCTACAATGACGACGGCACGATCCAGGAGTACGTTGACGTTGAATCCGGCTTCGATCCTTCGACCATCAACGACAGCCAGCTCCGTGAAATGGATTGCATCACCTGCCACAACCGCGTCACGCACCGCGTCTACACACCCCACGAGTCAATGGACACGCTGCTCACACGCGGCGTCATTGATCCCGCCATTCCCGATATCCATCGCAAGGGCGTGGAGGTGCTCAGCGCATCCTACACTTCGCAAGATGAAGCGCTCCAGGGCATTGCCGGCCTGGATAATTACTATCAGACCTACTACCCTGCTTTCTATCATCAAAACAAGGATAAGGTTGCAGCGGCCATCCAGGCGATCCAGCAAGTTTATTCAGAATCCGTTTTCATAGATCAAAAAGTGGACTGGAACACGCAGCCCAACAACCTGGGTCACATTGACGCGCCCGGCTGCTTCCGCTGCCATGATGGCAAGCACTTGGACGACAATCAACAGGCCATTCGGCTGGAATGTAATTTGTGCCACGCAATCCCTGTGGTCGCCGGCGTACAAGACTTCCTCACCAAGATCGAGATCAGCCGCGGACCCGAACCCGAGTCGCACCGCAACCCGAACTGGATCAACCTGCACCGCAGCGCCTTCGACGCGACCTGCTCAAACTGTCACACCACCGCCGACCCCGGCGGCACATCGAACATCTCCTTCTGCTCGAACAGCGCCTGCCACGGAACTGTCCTGACCTACGCCGGGTTCGATGCGCCCAAGCTGCGCGAGATCCTCCAGGCACAACTGCCCACCCCCGCACCTGCGCCGACGGCCGCCCCCGTGGTCGGAGTGCCGACCTATGCGGCCAACATCCAGGCGATCTTCAATACCCGCTGCGTCGCCTGCCACAATGCAGCGACCGCCTCGGCCGGTCTCGACCTGAGCACGTACGCCGGCGTCATCAAAGGCGGTAAGGACGGCGCGGTCGTCCTGCCTGGGGATTCGGCTAACAGCCTGCTCGTCAAAATCCAGAGCAGCCAGCACTTTGCCAATCTGACACCGGAGGAATTGGAACTGGTCAAGCAATGGATTGATGCAGGTGCATTAGAAAAGTAATTCCCGCAGGTGGCAGGCGGGGTGCACCTTCATGGGTGCACTCACCTCAATTCAGGAGTGAAAAAATGAAAGAAAAAGAGGAAATTTCTCGACGGGATTTTATGAAGGTTGCAACCCTGTCAATCGGCGGATTGATCGGCCTGGGTTGGGGCATTCCGGCCATCGCCTATGTTGTCGGACCTTCTTTGAAGGGCAACCAGACTCAGGAGTGGATCCGCCTTGGATCTACATCCAAAGTAGAACTTGGCGTCCCGACTCTGTTCAAAGTCAAGGTGAAACGCCAGACGGGTTGGATTGTCAACGAAGAAGAATTATCGGTTTACGCCCTAACAGAGGATGGGCGCAGTTACATCGCCATGTCGAACGTCTGCACGCACCTCGGCTGCCGCGTGCGTTGGATCGCCGAACAGGATAAATTCTTCTGCCCTTGCCACAATGGGGTCTTCGATAAGCAGGGGAACGTCGTCTCCGGCCCGCCGCCTCGCCCCTTGAACCAGTACCAAGTCAAGGTTGAGAACGATCAACTGCTTATCCTGGGAGGCTGAAATGATAGCAAAATTTGCGAACTGGCTGGATGAACGGGTAAGCTGGCGCCAGGTCTGGGACGCCATTTTCCTGCGCAAAATTCCCAAAGTCAATTGGTTCTACACGCTGGGCAGCGCGACCCTCTTCGTAGCCGTCAACCAGGCTGTGACCGGCATCCTGTTAACCTTATATTACGTCCCTACTCCCGATCACGCCTACGACAGCGTTCAATACATTACGACACAGCTACCCGCCGGATGGCTGATCCGCGGCCTGCACCACTGGGGCGCGAGCGCCATGGTCGTGCTGGTCGTGCTGCACATGCTGCGCGTGATCTTTTACGGCGCGTACAAGTACCCGCGCGAAGTCACCTGGTTTACCGGTGTAATCCTGCTGCTGGTTGTGATCGGTTTCGGCTTTACCGGTTATTTGCTCCCCTGGGATCAAAAAGCCTATTGGGCCACCACCGTCGGCACCCGCATCGCCGGCACGCCGCCCATCATCGGCGATACTATCCTGCGCATCATGCGCGGCGGCGAGGACTTGTCCGCAGTGACGCTGGCGCGTTTCTTCGGCACACACGTGTGGGTGCTGCCGGTAACCTTGATGCTCGTGCTCAGCATCCACCTGTATCTGGTTATCCGCATCGGCATCAGCGCAGTACCCACAAAGGAGGATTAGCCGATGGACGAACAAGAAAAACGAACCTATCTGGAGAAATACCAGGAAGCCAAGAAGAAGGGGGTCCCCTTCTTCCCTGACATTCTATTCAAGGATGCCATCGTTTCACTGGTCGTGTTTATCGTCCTGATCGCGCTGGCATACTTTGTCGGAGCGCCTTTGGAGGCGCGCGCCAACCCGGCGGATACGACCTACACCCCACGCCCAGAATGGTACTTCCTCTTCCTGTTCCAACTCCTGAAGTACTTTCCCGGCAAGCTCGAAGTGATTGGGGTGATCGTCCTGCCCACGCTGGCGATCCTGCTCCTCTTTTTCCTGCCGCTCTTGGACCGAAACCCTCACCGCCATTTCCTGAAGAGGCCGGTCATTACGACGGTGGCGACGCTGGCGGTGGTAGGCATCGCCTTCCTGACCATCCAGGCAGTCCGAGAAACGCCTCCGCCGGCCGAGGCCACCTCCGGCGATCAAACAGCCGCGCTCTACGCGGCGAACTGCGCCCCCTGCCACGGCGCTTCAATCACGGTCCCGCCGGGAACCAACTTGCACCAGGTCATTGCACAGGGGAAGCACGAGGGGATGCCGGCCTGGGGTGCGGATCTATCCACAGACCAGATTGACGCCCTGGCCGGATTCATCCTCTCGCCCGGCGGCAGTCAGCTCTTTACGCAATATTGCAGTGAATGTCACCAGGCGCCCGAATTGGTTGCCAGCAACCCGCTGGAACTCAAACGATCGCTGGATGAGAGCCTAAACTATCCGCCCCACGCCAATGCCAAGATCAGCGATTGGTCAACCGTCATGAGCTCGGAAGGACGCTCCCGCCTGCTCAACTTCCTGGTCGCGCCGGATGGCGAAAGGCTCTTCGCAACAAATTGTTCTCCCTGTCATGGCAGTGCGGTGGCCTATTCAGGCGGCGAGGAAGAGCTGCGCTCGATCATCGCAAAAGGCGGGCTTCACCTCGAGATGCCGCCCTGGCGAACGAAACTCAGCCAGGCTGAGATTGACACGCTTGCCAGTTACGTAGTTAATCCCGAATCGGAGCCCTCGGGCAAGAAGTTGTTCGACCAATACTGCAAGACTTGCCACGGCGAGCGCATACCGACTGCGACCAGCGTCGAGCAGGCACGGACGATCATCGCCACTGGCGGGCCTCATCAAACCATGCCTATCTGGGGCGATATCCTGACCTCGGAACAGCTTGAGGCGTTGGTGCAATATGCCCTCCAGGCTGCGCAAGGAACTTCACTTGCAACCGGGCAACAATTGTTTGCAACGAATTGCGCGCCTTGCCACGGTGAGTTTGGTGAGGGCGGGCCGAACCCATCCCAGCCCAGTTATCTCATCCCACCCATCAGCTCCTCCGAGTTCCTGAAAACGCGCGACGATACCACCCTTCAGGCCATCATCGCCCAAGGCCAACCTGATCTTGGCATGACGCCTTTCGGGACAGCGTATGGAGGGCCTCTGGAGGACACTGATATTGATGCAATTGTGGCGTACATGCGCTCTTGGGAAGCCAACCCGCCCGCCGCACTGCCACCTCAACCTCCGGCCTCCGGCGGAACGCCAACTCCTGGCGCGCAAAGTTCCACGCCTTCCTCATCGCCATCGTTCGCGGCTGACGTGATGCCCATCCTACAGGCGAAATGTGTGCTCTGTCACGGTTCGCTGGGAGGCTGGAACGCGACCAGTTACACGAGCGTCATGACCAGCGGAGATCACACCCCGGTCGTCATTCCCGGCGACGCCGCCAACAGTCTGCTGGCCCAAAAGCTCTTGGGGACACAGACCATGGGAGGCATAATGCCGCCCTCTGGCAAGTTATCCGATAGCGAAATCCAGATCATCATCAACTGGATCAACGCTGGAGCATTGGAAAAATAGCCTTCAGTCTGAAAACTCGCCCCAAAAAAGATTCGCAAAATCAAAAACGCCCTAATAAGGGGCGTTTTTGATTTCGCAACGATTCAACCTTCAAAAGGGCTTATGAATTGAACGTCTCTGGATCCCTATTCACAATGTACGCTGAAGCCACGCCTCTCCAACCGCTCTAATCGCTGCCCATGAAAGTCCATCCTGCAAGACCTCACGATAAGAACGATGAGCCGAAACGGCGTTGAATAGCGCCCGACATAAGTCCAGGTTGTGCTCAGCGGCTTGCAAAATGATATCCATCATTCCCAGGCGCGCTGCCAGGATGGTGAAATGCCGCATCGCTTGGCCGTAAGGAAGATCGCTCAGAATATCCGCGTTAGCAGAATAATAGCAGGACTGAAACGCGGATTTGGAAATTCCATCGCGCAAAATGACCTGGGCGGCGCGAATGCCTGTCTGGATTGCGGAAGTAACTCCCTTACCCTTGAAGGCGCGCACCAACCCGGCTGCATCCCCCACCATGACAAAACGGTCGCCAACAAAATGACGCGCCAATCCCCTGGGAAACCGTCCTTTAAAATAACGCAGGTCGTTTGAGTTAAAGCGGCCCGCGTTTTCGAAATCCGGCAGTGCCCGATGGGTTTCAGGGAAGGCAAGAAAATCATTCATTAGAGCTGTGTCCACAGAATCTCCCGCGATGTTGATGGTCAAATGGTTGCCCTTTGGGGTAACGCCTCCAAACTCAATACGCGGCGAAGAAGGCAAGAAGGCGTGGATGCGAGAGCCAAACTTTGTCATTCCTGCCTCGCCCGGATGGTATTTCGTTACGATAGAACTCAGCGTTGGCGGTGGGCGATATCCGACGGCGCGCGAGAAAATAGCCGCCGAGCCTTCGTCCAGCCCAAAGGCGCCGATGACCACATCCGCTTCGAGAGGAAAGTTTTCGGTATAGACCACCACCCTATCGGCGTGGAATTCGATATCTGTCGCCCGTGCATGCCAAAGCGTCGCTCCGCCTTCATGGGCAGCATCCAGCATATACGCATCGAATTGAACGCGGCGCAGGGAGACAGAAGGCTCTGATGTGCCATCCAGGATGATTTGCCGTCGCCCGGCGTGCAGAACATAACCCGTGATGATCCTGGGCTGAAGATGATACGGAAATGGGATACCAAGTTCCTTTTCCAGGAGTACATCCACTGGTGGGGAAAGCACTCCCACGCATTGGTTGTAATGCTGTTCGCCGACGAACTGTTTACCCTCAACGATAACCACTTCCACATCCCTGCCTGTGGCTTGGGCTTCTCGTTTGAGAGCAATAGCAGATGCTACCCCACCCGGTCCTCCGCCGAGAATGACGACCCGGCTGCCATCCTGAAGCGGCCCCAATCCCGACCCTGCGCGTGAGACATTCATCCGTGCTTGTTCTCCCGAAAACTTTTCCATATGCTCATCAAGGCAGAATGGCTTAGGGACATCCAAAAAAGACGGCCGTAAGGTTCATCCCCACTGAACATCCCCCACAAGATGCGAATATGTTTTTGCCGTTGGGGCGGTTGATTGATCTCGGCCGCGACCGCCTTCTCCCAGGCGCGCAGCAAAAACGGGATATGGCGGGTGATTCCCCAGAGGAAGAACAACAGCCGCCCATAGAGATTATCGGCAACAATTCTTTGACAAATCGGAGCATAGCCGCGGGCAAAATCCCGCCGCGAGACGCCGCGCTGGATAGCAGTTTGCGTGGCAGCCTGTGCGGTGATGAAAGCCATGCCAATTCCGTTTTTGTAGAGACGCGTGACTGCTGCATCGCCCACTGCAACCATGCGATCGGCAAAATAACCGCTGGCTGCCGTCACGGCCACGCGCGGCGTGCACCCGCAGAGCATGTGAAGCCCATCCGGGAAGAACGCTGGAAAGTTATTTCCATCCAGGAAATCGTCCACCGCGCCAGGCGGCAAATGCCGACCGAGCAGGGAAATATTGACATAGCGACCCTTGGGAATCAGCGCGCCAAAGATCAAACCGGGGGGGTAATCGAAATAGACATGCACGCAGTGATCGCACAATTCCGTCGGGATAAAAATCTCATCCTGCGCCATGACCTCGCTTCGAGGCGGATGATAACCCCAGGCTGGATCCAACGGCGGGCGGCTGTTGACTCCCGTCGCCACAATCACCAGGTCCGCCCCAAGGGTTTCCTGTGCGGTAATGACCAGCGGGTGGGGGCCGGGATGAATGGAATGTACCCTGGCGCGCTGGACGATGGCGCCGCGTTCTATGGCTTGATCCAGCAGCCATCTGTCAAATGAATGTGGGAAAGGCGGGACGCCCAGTCGGGGACCGCTGCCCCGGTAAACGCTCATAATACGTCGTTCGGGGTCTGGACGATGAATTTGAAACTCCGTTTTATCCAGGTGAAGGATGTAGGTATCCACTTCCGCCTGGATAATTTCATCGGGCAGATTCAGCCCCAGCGTCTGCAGATCCCGCACCAGCGAGGAGGAGAGGATTCCGGCACACTTGTTGCATCCACCGGGGCCAGGGCGGGAAAAATCACGAGGCTCCAGGATGCGCACTTCCAGCGCTAAACCAGCCTCTCTAGCAAACCGAATCAGGTGTAGCGCGGCAAAACTCCCTGCCGGGCCTCCGCCCACAATCACCACGCGACTTCCATTGGTCAACCGCATCATGGCTGCTCCATGTGGACCAACCGGCGACGGCTTGATTTCAGCTCATCCTATCCCGCTGAGATCAACCCGTTGCACGAGGCAAAGCGCATAAGAGTAGCGCGACTGGCAAGGTTGAATTTGTTCATGCCGCATAGCGATCAGATTTCGGTAACAGGCGCAGAAAAACAGGAGGTCACTAGCGAGGAAAAGATAATCCCCAGAAACAAAAGATGGGGAATGCTCACCTCCA
>CAYZIQ010000054.1:0-18555 GCA_964478375.1 uncultured Chloroflexus sp.
AGAATCGCCGGATTGGTTGGCAAAATTACAAGCCAGCGCCTTCACGGAGGAGAAAACACCTGCGCCATCCATCGCGCCTGAGGCAGAGGTCTCCACTGAGAAAGCAGCGCCAGAATCTATGCCTCCCGCAGAGACGCCTGATTGGCTGGGGAAATTACCGGCGAGTGCCCACACTGAACAGGAGAGACCTGCCGTCTCAGCCTTCATACCTGAGACGCCCACGCCGTCCTTTATCCCCGAAACCGAGGCCCCTGTTAAGGCGATTCCCGATTGGCTGGCAGAGTTTGAAGAGGGCGCTATCCCTGCCGAAGTCCCCACGCCCGCTGCTCCAGAGAAGACGGCTTTGCCAGCCGGCGAGAGCGAGTCGAACCTCCCGATGGAGACGCCGGATTGGCTATCTATGTTGAAGCCGGAGCGGGGCGAAGAGAAAGCTCCTGGCGGAGCAGCCGAGAAGCCAGAAATCGCGCCGGCAGAATTGCCTACCTGGGTGCAGGCCATGCGCCCGGTCGAGGCGGTGGTGGACGAGAGTGAGGTGCCGCAAGAGGAAGAGAAAGAAGAGACCACCGCCCGCGGGCCGCTGGCTGGTCTAAGCGGTGTGCTCCCTATCGGTCCAGGTTTGGGGGCGCTGCGCAAGCCGCAGACCTACTCTACCAAGCTCCAGATGACGGAGGGCCAACAGCGTCATGCCGCGAGCTTGGAGCGATTAGTTGCCTCAGAAAGCGAACCCCGACCATTATCCGGCCAGGTGCGCTTGCGCTCTGCCAGACTCCTGCGGTGGGTAATTGCCTTTGCGTTGATCCTGGTCGTTGGCCTGCCGGTCGTGACCGGCATCCATACTGTGCCTGGGGCTGTTTATCCATCCGAGTTGAGTGCGACCAGAGATCTGATCAACGGGTTGGGGGCCAATTCGCCGGTTTTGCTGGTTTTCGATTACGAACCGGCACTCTCTGGCGAGCTGGAAGCTGCGGCAGCGCCGGTCATTGATCACTTACTTTTCAAAGGGCCTCGCTTGGCAATACTCTCTACCTCGCCGACCGGCCCGATCCTGGCCGAGCATTTCATGAAGACTACCCAGGCCTCGCACGGCTACCAAAGCGGACAGGGGTATGTCAATCTGGGCTACCTGGCTGGAGGTCCGGCGGGCGTGCTGGGTTTCGCCGAGGACCCGCCTGCGACTGCTGCTTACACGATTGAGGGTGCTCCCGCCTGGCAAACTTTGCCGCTTCAGGGCATCCAGAAGCTGAGCGATTTTGCTGCTGTCATCATTTTGACCGATAACGCCGATACAGGCCGTATCTGGATCGAGCAGGCCGGGCCTTATCTAAGTACTTCGCCGATGATCATGGTCATCTCTGCACAGGCGGAACCCATGATCCGTCCCTATTACGATTCACAGCAGGTCAAGGGCTTGGTGACGGGCCTGGCAGGTGGGAAGGCTTACGAGCAGGCCAACGACCAGGCCTTTCAGGGCGTGGGCTTGGCGCGGCGTTATTGGGATGCATTCAGTGTCGGCCTGTTCCTGGCCGTGATGATGATTCTGGTCGGCGGCTCGTGGAGCGCTATCGCTATCTGGGGCGCCCGCCGGCGCACCGTTCGTGCCGCGAGCAACGGCGGCACGCCGGTGCGAGACGGCAAGCAGGTGGAAGGGGCGTAGCGATGCTTGCTGGGATAAATTTGGACTTCGTCACGGTCATTGTGAGTTTTCTCTTCACGCTGATGGTATTAAGCTACCTGGTGGGGGACAACCCATTCTTCCGGTTGGCGATCTATATCTTTATCGGTGTGTCGGCTGGATATGCGGCTGCGGTGGCTTGGCATCAGGTGCTATGGCCGAGACTCTTCATGCCGCTGATCTACGGCAGCACGCTGGAGCGCGCTCTGGCTCTTGTTCCACTCCTTTTAGGGATGCTGTTGCTCATGAAGCTCTCGCCGCGCACCGCCCGCCTGGGCAACCCGGCCATGGCCTTTATGGTCGGCGCAGGCGCGGCGGTGGCAGTGGGCGGCGCAGTGTTGGGCACGCTCTTCCCGCAGGCGCAGGCCTCGATCAATTTCTTCGACCTCAGGTCGGGTGGCATCGTTTCCGAGCGTATCTTCGAAGGCAGCATCGTTTTAGTCGGCACACTGACCACCCTGGTCTATTTCAACTTCAGCGCAAAGGTCACCCCAAGCGGCCCGCGAGGTAGCCGCTTGGTCGAGGTGTTGAGCAGGATCGGTCAGGTTTTCATCGCGATCACTTTTGGCGTTCTGTTTGCGGGGGTCTACACCGCCGCCATGACTGCCTTGATCGAGCGCTTGAGTTTCTTGTGGAATTTCATCGCATCTTTTTTCTAAAATAGTCAATTGCTACCGTAAACGGTTATGCCCACCTCGCTGGTTAGCACAGACTCCCTCCTGGCTGTAGATGTTGGCACCGCTACAACGCGCGCCACGCTCTTCGACGTGGTCGAGGGTTATTACCGTTTCGTTGCCTCCGGTCGGGCAGCGACCACCGCTGCCGCGCCGTTTAAGAATGTCGGCGAGGGTGTCCGCCAGGCAATCGAGAGTCTGCAGGCAGTCACCGGCCGGACGTTCCTGGATGCCGACCTGCGCTTGATCATCCCTTCACAGGATGGCACGGGTGTGGATACGTTCGCGGCCACCCTTTCGGCCGGACCGGCTGTTGAGACTGTAGTCGTCGGCCTCCTGGCGGATGTCTCCTTCGAGAGCGCCCAGCGGCTGGCACGTACCACTTATAGCCGGGTGGTCGAGACCATAGGCATGAATGACCGACGCAAGCCGGAGGAACAGATTGACAGCATCCTGCGCTTGCACCCGGACCTCATCCTGATCGCCGGAGGCACCGACGGTGGTGCCACGCGCTCGGTGCGGCGTATCCTCGAGACCGTTGGCTTGGCCTGTTACCTGCTGCCAACAGACGAACGTCCGGCGTTGTTGTTCGTTGGGAATCAGACGCTTGCCCCCGAAGTAGAGGCTTCATTCCAATTACTCACTTCCTCCTTGAGCATCGGCTCAAACCTCCGCCCGACGCTTGAAATCGAGGATCTCTTGCCTGCTCAACGCAGCCTGGCCGATCTCTACGCCCGGATTCGTAGGAACCAGATCGGCGGCGTGGAAGAATTGGGTGCCTGGGCGGGAGGTAATCTCCTGCCGACGGCTTATGCCCAAGGGCGCATCATTCGCTTCCTCAGTCAGGTTTACGATACCCGTAAGGGCATATTGGGCATTGACGTTGGCGCCTCGGCCACTACCATAGCCGCCTCCTTTGGAGGTGAGTTGACGCTGGGCGTCTACCCACAGTTTGGCCTGGGCGAAGGGCTGTCCGGTTTGCTGGGTTACACCAGCTTGGAGGATATTCTCCGCTGGTTGCCGCTCGATATTCCGGCCGAGGTGGTGCGAGACTATCTGTATCAGAAATCGCTTTACCCAACGTCCATCCCCGCCACGACTGAAGACCTGACGCTCGAACAAGCCCTTGCTCGCCAGACCCTTTGCCTGGCCTTGAAGGCGTCCGGCAAAGACTTCTCCAGCCGGGCGAAAGGGCTAGTGCCCGGCATGGCTCCCTATTTCGAGCCTATCCTGGCCGGGGGCAGCGTCATCACTCACGCGCCCAAGCTAGGCCAGAGTCTGATGATTCTGCTGGATGCGATCCAGCCGGTGGGGGTCACGACACTAATTCTGGATCAGAACAACCTGCTACCGGCGTTGGGTGCGGCCGCTAACCTGAACGCGATCCTGCCGATCCAGGTGCTCGAATCAGGCGCTTTCCTCGGATTGGCAACTGTCGTTGCGCCGGTTGCGTCGGTCCGGCCTGGAACGCCTGTTCTGCGCGCCCAACTGGTCTACAAAAATGGCAACGAGAGTCGGCTGGAGGTCAAGCAGGGCGCGCTGGAAACCCTGCCCTTGCCCAGCGGCCAATCGGCTCGCCTGAACCTCGAGCCGCTCCATCGCGCCGATGTTGGCTTCGGTCCTGGTCGCGGCGGCAGCCTGACCGTCAGTGGGACGGCGCTGGGCGTGGTCATTGATGCACGCGGCCGTCCGTTGCGCTTACCCGCTGACCATGCTCACCGACACGAGTTGCTCAAGAAATGGCTTTGGGCGGTTGGAGGCTAAAGTGCCCATGCTCGCTCCCATTGCCCACGTGTTGCCTCTCACCACCATCCGTCGCGAGCGGCTCCTGCCCGTGCCTGGTCGGGTGGTCGTCCACCTGGGTCAAAAGGTCACGCCCGCGGAGGTCATTGCAGAAGCCAATTTTGGGCAGGAGCATGTCTTGCTAGATATAGCCTCCGGACTGGGAGTCTCTGAGGAGCAGGCCGACGCGCTGATGCATGTCCGGACTGGCGACCACGTCGAAGATGGCCAGGTTGTTGCGGCGCGTAGCGGTTTATCTCGCAAAAACGTCCGCGCACCGCGCAGTGGGCGCGTGGTGGCGGTTGGCAGCGGACAAATCCTGATGGAGGTCGGAGAGGGGACGTATGAGTTGCGCGCCGGACTGCCAGGAGTTGTCACTCGTCTGATTCCGGAGCGAGGGGCAGAGATCACGGTGAACGGCGCTCTCATCGAGGGTGTGTGGGGTAACGGTCGTGTAGACGTTGGGCTGATGTTTCCCGTGCTTTCTGCCCCGGACGATCCGTTGATTGCCGACCGGATGGATGTCAGCCTGCGCGGTTCGGTCCTCTTATGCGGCACCTGTAACGACGCGGCCGCCTTGCGGGCGGCAAACGAATTGCCAGTGCGGGGCTTGATTCTGGGTAGTATCTCGTCCGCGTTGCTCCCGCTCGCGATGCAGGTAAGATACCCGCTGGTGGTGATTGATGGGTTCGTTCAGCAGGCGATGAACTCGGCAGCTTACAGGCTCCTGACCACTAATTCCAAGCGTGAGGTGACAGTGAATGGGGAACCTTACAACCGTTACAGCGGCGCGCGGCCTGAGGTCATTATTCCCCTGCCAGTTTCTCAGGAACCGCCGGTGCCAGGCGAGGCGAAGGCTTTTGCTCCTGGCCAGCAGGTACGTTTAGTGTTGGCGCCCTACGCCGGCAAAGTCGGTACACTGCTGGCGCTGCTTCCGGGTTTAACGGCCATGCCTAATGGGTTACGCCTTCCGGCTGGCGAGGTGCGCTTGGAAGGCGGTGAACAAGTCGCCGTTCCACTGGTCAATTTGGAAGTACTGGGGTGATATAATTCAAGCGAGGAGGAAGCGATGTTCGACCAAAGCAACGAGCTCGATCTGAGTGGTGAATCTATGCCTCCGCTAAAGGAGGAATCTAATAATCGGACCTTCATCATCGCGGCGGGCATCCTGGCGGGCGTCGTGTTCCTGTCCATCGCTTGCATGGCTGCTTACGCGTTGTTCATCCTGCCCAGGCAGAAGGCTGCCACCGCCGCCCAACAGGCGACCATCGAGGCGCAGAATGCACAGGTCGCTCAAGCGATGACTCAAACGGTTGAGGCAGCCGCTTGGACGCCGACTGCGCTTCCCAGCCCCTTGCCAACTGCGACCAGCACGTCCCTCCCTACCCCAAGCCCGACGCCAGTGGTGGCCCTGGCAACTTCTGCAGCCACCGCTACCGCGACGCTGAATCCTACAGCCCTCCTGGCAACCCAGACGGCCATTGCCATTAAGACGGCGACCGCCGCGGTCACGGCAACTGCCCTGGCTCAAACCGGCTTTGCGGACGAGGTTGGTCTGCCGGGACTGGTCATCATGGCAATCGTGCTGGTGGTAGTGATCCTGTTGGCGCGGCGGTTGCGGGGCAAGCCCACAAGTTAGGAGATAGAGGGCGGGTTTCGCTTGTCCCCGAAGGGGATACTCGCCAAATAAAATTTCAGATTTGGCGGGGCGGGATTCGAATTCCGCCCTGCTTGCTTTAAAGTCTGCCTTCTTGCCGTCGCCGCTGCACCAACGCTGCCCCGCCGACGACGATCACCATGCCAATCCACTGTATCACTGTCAGTCGTTCACCCAGCAGGAGCCAGGCCATCAGCGCCGTCCAGAGAGGGGAGAGGTTGAGCATCACGTTCATCTCGAAGGCGGTCAGCACTTGCAAGGCGTGGTTGTACAGGATATAGCCCAGGGCGGTGTTGACGACTGCCAGCCAAAGCACTAAGCCCCAGGTCGCGAGCGGAGCGTGCGGCAAACCTTCGAGCGGTAAGGCGATCAAGAGCAGGAGTCCGCCACCGAGCGCTAGAGGGATGGCCGTCAGGGAGAGGGTGTCCACTTTCTGACCGCGCGCCGCCTCACGCCCCAGTACGCCGAAGAGGGTGAAACTGATCAGCCCGATGCAGAGGATGACCATCCCCCGCGGCTCGCCGGATTTGAGTCCGATTGAAAAAAACAGGGCTGTTCCGCCCAGTGTGACCAGGATGCCCACGGTTTGGAGCCAGGTAGGGATTTCTTTCAGCCAAAGAACGCTGCCAAGGAGAACGAGCAGCGTGATCAGGCTCATCATAAAAGAAACGGTGGTGGCAGGCAGATATTTCAATGACCAAAACATGGCCCCGTTGCCGATGGTGTAAGCGCTTAAGCCAATCAAGAGGAGACGCAGCCACATCCGGCCCGGGAGGGCGTAGAGCCTGCCTTTGCGCAGCATGAATGGGAGGAGCACCAAAAAGCCGATAAAATAACGCAGCCCGCCGATGGTCAGCGGGCCGAGATCCTTGAGCACCAGTTTGACGAAGATGAACGAGGAGGCCCAGATGACGTTGACGAAGACGGCCTCGAGGACGGCGAGGGGGTATGATGGTTTTTTCTGCATTGGCATTGCCACGAAGAACTTGATCGGCGACGGTCTCCGACCGTGCTGATAGAGACAGCAAGCCTCCTTCAACTGAGGCCTCTGGCCAAAATTGTGGCGGGGTCTCCAGACTCCGCCACAGTGTTACGCCAATTACGTCACACTTTCGGCGACCTTCTCGCCATAACCCAGCAGGGCTTTGACCATTTCCTTGTCGCGGCCTTCGGCGTAGACGCGCAAGACCGGTTCCGTGCCAGAGGGACGGATAAGCAACCACGAATCGTCAGCCAAGATGTATTTGACCCCGTCCCTATTGCCGACCTCGATTACTTTCTGGCCACCGATCTCGGCCGGGGCTTGCCTGGTCAAGTATTCGGTCATTTCGGCCTTGGCGACGGGGTGACTCAGGCGCAGATCGGTGCGCTCGTAGAATGCCGGACCGACCTCCATCAGCAACTCTTCGATCAGGGTGTGTAGCGGTTTACGCGCTGCAGCGATCATCTCGACCAGCAAGAGGCCCATGATCGGGCCGTCGCCTTCGGGGATGTGACCCTTGAACGAAATGCCGCCCGATTCCTCGCCTCCGATCAGCACGTCTTCGGCCAGCATGTGGTCGGCGATGTGATTGAAGCCGACTGGCGTCTCGTAGAGTGTCAAACCATAACGCTTGCACAGGCGATCAATCATGCGTGTGGTCGAGACGGTGCGCACCACTGCACCGCTCCAGCCGCGCTTTTCGACCAGGTAGCGCAGGGCGAGGGCCATGATCTTGTGTGGGTCAACGAAGGCCCCGCGCCCATCCATCGCGCCGATGCGGTCCGCATCGCCGTCTGTGGCCAGGCCAAAATCACCCATGCCGGTGCTGACCGCGCCAGCCAGCGGGCTGAGGTAACGGGCAATCGGCTCGGGGTGCACTCCCCCGAAGCCGGGGTTCATCTCGCCGCGGATCTCGCTGATTTCGCAGCCGGTGCCGTGTAAAAAGGCCTTGATGACGCCGCGCCCGGAGCCGTACATCGAGTCGACCACGAAGCGCTGCGGGTTCTCGGCGATGATGTCACAGTTAATCAACTTGCGAAGGTGGTCGAAGTAGGCCGTCAATGGGTTGAAGCGCTGGATCAGGCCGGCTTCCCGCGCCTGTTCGAAGTCCATCAGGTTTGGACCTCTGGCCCGCTCCTCGTTATCGTTGATGTAGACTTCTACCCGACGGCACTGCTCGGGCAGCGCCGATCCCCCGTAGGCCGACTTGAGTTTCACACCGTTGTAGCGCGGGGCGTTGTGTGAGGCGGTGATCATCACACCCGCGATGGCGTTGAGGTTGCGCACCGCGAACGAGACTGCAGGCGTCGGAGCGTCGGACTGGGCCAGGTAGACCGTGAAACCGTTGGCAGCCAGGACGCGCGCCACTTCCCCGGCGTAGCGATCCGAGAGGAAACGCGTGTCGAAGCCGACTACCATCTTATGCGGGTCGGGCTTATTCTTGCCGTCGCCCGTCTTGTCCCAATAGTCGGAGGCCACCGCGTCGGCAATGGCCTGTGTCACCAGCCGTAGATTGTTGAACGTGAAGGTATCCGAGATGACGGCTCGCCAGCCGTCAGTGCCGAAATGGATAGGCATTTAGGAAACTCCTGAGATTGTGAAGTACAGTGACAGTCACTTGTCAAGTGACTGTCACTTTAGGGCGTTGCGGTTGGCTGCCAGTTGGGTACCGGGGTGGCGAACACCAGCACAGACCGCATCACCCACCCCTCGGTGCCGTCCGGCGTACGGATTTTCACCCAAACGACCCCGTTATATGTCTTGACCTCGGGCAGAACCTCGATCAGGTAATCGTTGATGAGCGATTTCAGGATCACGCCGGCGCCTGGTTCAGAGCGGACGATGGCACCCCCTCCCTCGGGGGAGTAGATACGGGCGTAGACCGGCGTCGGCTGGGGTGTGATGGTACGTGTCGGCGTGACGGAGGCGGGGATTTGCAGCGTCGGCGTAGCGGTCGGGCCGGTCGGTGAGGGAGTGACAGCGACTGTGGTGATGGTAATGGTCGGGGTTCGCTGGGGTATGGGCGTCGTCGAGCCAGTCGGCTCAGGCGTGAGCGTCTGAGGTGGTGTAGGCGTCGCCGAATGCGTCGGGATGAACATCCCGATACCAGCCAAGCCGAGAACGACGATCAGGCTCAACAGAGGGATGAGGATCGCCAGAATGTAGCCAGCGAACGTAGCCGGGCGAAAGCGCAGAAAGGCCAAGACGATCACGCCTAGGAGGGTCGCCAGCGCCAGATGGACGAAAAAGACCAGCAGGCCATTCGGCCAGGTGTTCGGCAGGCCGCATCCCAGCCCGAAAGCAGCCGCGCTCAGGGGCAGGAACAGTTCGTAACTTACCATCACACTGGGTAGGAAGGGTTTCTCTTCCGAGCGGACGAAAGAGATGACCAGCAGCACTACCCCTAATGCCAACACAACCAGGTTCGGCCACCACAAGTGGGAATTGATGTCCGCTTGCGTGAGTGGTAACGGCAGCCAGATGCGCGCCGCTAGCCCGGCCAGCAGGCCGCCGCCGAAGACCAGGATGCCGCCGATGAGCAGCCCTCCCAGCGTTTGCAGGAAGAAGCGCCCCGAGCCAGTGACGGTCGCCAGCGTCAAACCGACCCAAGGTGTCATCAGGGGTGCAATCAAGATGCCGAGCAGGAGCAGGCTTTGCGAATCCAGGATGTAGCCTGCGCCCAGGACAGCCCCGCACAAAAGGGAAAAGAGGAAGAATTCAAAGGAGGGGAAGGCGCGCCGCGCTAGCTTTTCCAGCAGGGCGGCGCGTTCGTTGTCGTCAGGTGAGATGAGGTAACGCCGCCGCCTGCGCCGTGCGGGGGGCAGGCGGATGGGTTCTTGTTCGGGTTCTTCCGGGAAGGAGTTTTCTTCTGTCAGGTTCATTTGCGTAGACTCGCAACGATACGCAGGGGCCTATCCAGCAAATCGAGGGCCGCGAGGATGTCCGGCGTGACCAGGTCAGCGGCCAGCAAAGCTTCGATGGCGACCCCCTCTTGGGACATCACGCAGATACCCAAGGCGGCCGCTTCGAGCATCCCGGCGTCGTTGGCGCCCTGCCCGATGGCGACGACTGTCTCCGCGCCCAGGTCGCGGACGTAGTCGGCTTTCTGGGTCGACTCATTTCCGGGTGCAATACGCACCGCCTTCAGGTTAAGCTGCCCGTCAATGACGGTCTGGCGTCCGTGCGTGTCGGCGGTCAGCAAGTGGACGGTCAGGCGGTCGCGCAGGGCGGAAATTTTCTTTACCAACCCGTCCAGCAGTTGCCCGTCCACGGCCAGCGTGCCGTTTACGTCGGTGACGAGGTGATGAAGTTGCAGGTTACCGCGCCCGGGAATGTTGAGTTCGATCATCGGGTCTATTATACAACAGGGGATAACTTTGTTGGGTCAGGCTGCACCGCCTGATCTGTCTGGTCGCTCCGCTGGTGGTGTACTCCGCCTGAGACAAAAAAAGTTGTGTTCATTTTTAGAAAGCGGCCTGCCCTCGATTAGTTGGGCCGGCTGTGAAGACTGGCCAGCGGGAAGCGAGCGATCCACAGATAGTTGCTGTGCGCAAATTAGACTATTGACAAGCGCGCCTTCTTGAATATAATCAGTTGCAATACCTCGAAAGGCGTTGATGAGGACGAGTAAGCGCTGGCTATGGCGGACCAGAGAGCAGGATAAGGTGAGAACCTGCCCGCGCAGCGGCGCTGAATGGACCTCGGAGTCACAGGGCGAAAGTGTAGCGTAGCAATGGCCTTGGTCGTCTAAGTGCGACTGCACCATTGCAAAACGATTAACCCGAGTCGGGTTGCTCCCGTTACAGGGCTAGGGTATAACCAGTGTTCAGTGACCAGTAATCAGTGAACAGTGGCGTACCCGAAACGAGTGAGGCTGGCGCTTATCCCCGTTGCATCACATGGGGATTTTTGTTAGGCGCAGCCTAAGCTGGGTGGCACCACGGACTACGCGTTCGTCCCATTTGCGGACGAACGCGTTTTGTTTGCGATTTTGCTGTGGAGAGCGCAGAACACGTAAAGAAAAAGTCACGAAGGAGAATACCGATGAATATAAAACTTCAATTTGTTCCCCGTTTGCTTGACCGGGCTAGGCAGGGCGCGGAGCCGAAACCAGAGCGGGTGGATGGTATCCACCTGCAAGAGCAGTTCACCAGGTTGATCCGAGCGGGCAGCGAGATTCCGGCCGCGCAGGTTCTGTCCGAACGCCAACACCTGGCCTGTAATGAATCCTGCGCAGCGACTTCGTCGTTCATCCCTTAATTTCTTTGGAGGCCCCTTCATGCTCTGGTACATCCTGTTCCATCCCCCCTGAAGGGTGCTGTGCAGTCGTTCACTGTGGCTTGTTTTCAAATCAAACTCAACTTCTCAATTCAAGGAGATAGCCATGTCTGACCAAATTCGTTTTACTCTGAACGAAACCGACCTGCCGAAGTACTGGTACAACGTGCTGGCCGATAGCCCTGTTCCACCGGCGCCGGTGTTGCACCCGGCGACCCTCGAGCCGGTGACACCGGATTTCCTCTCGGTGCTTTTCCCGATGGCCTTGATCCTGCAAGAAATCAGCACCGAGCGTTACATCGAGATTCCTGAGGCGGTGCGCGAGATTTACAAGCTATATCGCCCTACGCCACTCGTCCGCGCCCGACGCCTGGAGCAGGCGCTGGACACGCCCGCCCACATCTACTTCAAGAACGAGAGCGTTTCCCCGGCTGGCAGTCACAAGCCGAACACGGCCATCGCTCAGGCTTTTTACAACAAAGCCGCCGGGACCAAAGCCCTGACCACCGAGACCGGCGCAGGGCAGTGGGGTTCGGCACTGGCGCTGGCCTGCAACTTCTTCGGCCTCGACCTGGAGGTGTACATGGTGCGCGTCTCGTATGACCAGAAGCCCTACCGGCGCATCATGATGGAGACCTATGGGGCACAGGTCTACGCCAGCCCCACGGAGCGGACCGGCTTTGGGCGCTCGGTGCTGGCCCAGGATCCGAAAAGCCCCGGTTCGCTGGGCATCGCCATCTCGGAGGCGGTGGAAGTCGCCGCGACCTCCGGCGGTGCGAAAAAGTACAGCCTCGGCTCGGTGCTCAACCATGTCCTGATGCACCAGACGGTCATTGGTGAGGAGGCCCTCAAGCAGATGGACTTGGCGGGAGAATATCCCGATGTAGTCATCGGCTGCGTGGGCGGCGGATCGAACTTTGCCGGCATCGCTTACCCATTCCTGCGCCAGAACCTGAAGGATGGGCAGCGGACACGCCTGCTGGCCGTCGAGCCGATCGCCGCGCCCTCCTTGACCAAGGGCGTGTACGCCTTTGATTACGGCGACACAGCCAAGATGGCGCCCATTGTCAAGATGCACACGCTTGGACACTCCTTCGTACCGCCGTCCATCCACGCCGGCGGGCTACGCTACCACGGCATGGCCCCCAGTCTGAGTGCGTTGTGCAATGCCGATTACATTGATGCGATCGCAGTGCCGCAGGTTGCAACCTTCGAGGCCGCGGTAACCTTTGCTCGCGCTGAGGGCATTCTGCCCGCGCCCGAGTCAGCCCACGCCGTCCGCGTTGCCATTGATGAGGCATTGGACGCCAGGATCAAGGGTGAGAAGCGCGTTATCCTGTTCAATTTATCCGGCCATGGGCATTTCGATCTGGCGGCGTATCAGGCTTACTTGCACGGACAATTGGAAGATTATGTTTATCCTGCCCAGGCAGTGCAAGAAGCCATGAAAGAGTTGCCGCAGGTGGGGATGGCAGCAATTTAGGGTGAAACTCAGTCTTCCGGGGGGTGTAAGTCCCCGGAAGACTCGGATGATTTTCCTGTTTTCCCCTTGGTCTTCAGCAATTCATCCATATCCACATCATAATCTCCCCACTTGCTCCCACTGGCGGTGGCGAAAATCATCTGGCTGGTGATTTCCGACTGCGCCTCCGCCAGTTGGACGGCCGCGCGGCGCTTCTCGGCCGCATCTGAGGCGACGCTCTCCTCCCCGCTCGTCACGGACAAAATCCTCACCTCTTTCAAGTCTCCCACCGCGTAAGGGATGGCCTCCCCGGCGCGATGTCCCAGCAGGGCGCGGCCAAGGGGCGTCGCCTCGTCCAGCAGCCCGGACTTGAAGTCGGCCTGCTTGCTCGTGACTAGGGTGAACCCGCGCTGCTCGGTTTCGCCGGAAGAGGCCACCAGTTCCATGGTCACGCGCGAGTGGAGGGAGATAATATTCATCGCATCTCCATTCCAAAAGCGAAGAACGCGTTTGCTACAGCTCCTCCAAAGATCTCTTATTTTCTCCAATTCCTTCGCGCCGATGCCTCACAGATCGGCGGCAGCCAAGTCTATTTCGGCTTCGATGGCGGCGAGAGCGTACCTATTCCCCTGCGCCCCCCTTCCCTGCCAGGGAAGGGGAATGGGGGGTTAGGTCCCGCGCGGCCAGCGCGTGCGCTTGCTGCGAGACGTCCATAAGTTACTCGCCGTTTCCCTCCAAAGCAGCATCCAATTTCGAGACAAAGTTGTATTTCCCGTCCCGTAGAAATTGGAAGAATAAATCGAAATCCGTCGGCGTCAGGAAGTAGAAGTGATAGATGCTTTCATTTTGCTGTTCGTTCAGGGTTTTAAAGTGTTCCTGGGCGGCCTTATACTTGCCTCTGTTTTCGTCTGAGGGGTCTGCGATTTCTTCATCGCCTTTGATCTCGACAACCAAAATGTGTTTTTTCTTTTTGATAAAGAAATCCGGATTGAAAAAGCCACGCTTTGGGTGCTCCCCTTTGCGCCAGGAATATTCGATGGGGTAGAAATCGCGGTCAGTGGACTTGACCCAGGCATCAATCACCGCCGCGTTTTCCGGCGCAACCAAATGGCGGATGAATGCACGCTCTGGTTTATGGTCAGCGATTACGAGGTTAAGCGGAGTCTTGAAGTGATAAGCATTCTCGACGTGTTCCCAGGCTGAACGGGGCAAGCCTTCGTCATCCAAGACCTCTTTCAAAACAACTCTTGTGTCTTCGTCGCTCAGATTCTGCGAATTGTCATCCCAAAATACTGTTGCATCTTGCCGTCGCAATGCACCCACTCCGATACTGTCGCGTTGGCGGGCAGCAGTCGAGAACGGCTGTAAGGCATCGGGAGTCGTGGCATAACGCACACGTTTGGCTCCAGGGCGCTGCGTTACGCCAAAGGCGGCCAGTATCCTTTGCCGGTTGTCGGCGCTTATCTTTTCCTCGGTTTCACCGATTCGTTGCAAAGAAGCAAGGACAAGTTGACGAATGAATTCCGGCGGATATTGCTCGGTAAAATTTGTCTTGCCTTCACTTTCCATGTCAATGGCATTGAACTTGTTGTAAACCTGCTCCACCACTTCATCCACGCTGAACATTTGATAGCGGATCAAGGTTTTCTTCTCGCGCTGCTTGCCCGTTGTGGCCGTGGTGTAAACCGTGCCGCGCTCCAAAACGGCGTGCTGGGAGGCCAGCGTTACATAGCCCTTGCTGAACTCATATTCGCCAACCTGCTCGTATTCCTGAACAAGCGGCTGCTTGTCGTATTTGATGTGATGGAGTGTGAAGTTGAAATCCGGCGACTTGGCAACCGGATAGGAATACAGCCGCTTCTCCATTTCCATCACTTCGTCAACCAGGTGCTTGATACGACCCGACCAGGCATCATGGTTGAAGACGGTCACAACTGGTCTTTCGTTCTTGTAGGCTTCCGGGATGCGCAGGCCGCGCCCAAGCACTTGCGCCACCAGCAATTTGCTGTTGAAGGCGCGCTCCTCATGCGGTACGATCTGGAAGACGTTTTGCACATCCCACCCTTCGGTCAACATGCTTACCGAGGTGATCCACTCGCGGCGATTCTCGGTGCGGTCAACCTGCGAGAGTTCGCGCACGTTGCCCGCATGTTTGAGTGATGAAGTTACTATGAGAACTTTTTTGGCTGCATCTTCCTCGCTGATCCCTTCCTGCCTGGCGAGGAATTCTATCAAATCAGCGGTGAGATGTTCACATGCAGCAATATCACGCATAACCAGGATGGTCAGCGGTTTGACCAAACGATATTGAATATTCTTGTATTGGATATGATTGTCGTAGATTTTCTGGAAGCGCTCCTCCGGCGTATTGGGTGTGTCCTCGGCAACGTAGTCAATAATTTTGGCATAACCTTGTTCCATGGCTTGCCGGAGAGAATACCGCGCGATGACATCGGCAAAATAATCATCCTCGATGTAGCATGTGCCAGAGAAACCAGCCACATAGCGAAAGCCAAAATCGGGGTCGAGCAGGAATTCCTTCCAGCGTTTCATGTCTTTACCGGTCGGATTGTAGACGTGATGCACTTCGTCATTCAAAACAAGAGTTCGCTCGCCTTTGCCTGCCAGACTGTCCCGGATGGACGATTTGACATGCTGCAAGGTGGCGTGGAAATTCTCGATGCAGATGTCGCCGTCCACGATGGAGGCGCTGCCGTTGGTGATGTGCGGATTGCGCACCCGCGCCGTTTCGGGGAGCAATTCCTTCAATGCCGCGTCGCCGGAGAGGGCGCGGAACTTATCTGTGAGACCCTTTTCAATGGTGCGCGAGGGACACAGCACCAGCACGCGGTCAACCGCACCGTGCGCCAGCAGGATGCGGGCAATGCCATACATCACGTAACTCTTGCCGGTGGCGGTTGCCAGGTCTATCGAGCAGGATAACTGGTCCGGCAATTGCAGATGTCGTTCCATTTCGTGGAATGTGCCATAGCGTTCGCGGATATTGTCGTTCGAGTGGAAATTCTCCTCCGCCAACTGGCGCAAGCACTCATACCGCCTGCTCAGGAAATAGCGCAGTGTAACTCGGATGGCTTCCTTCTGGTATTCGCGGCCTACACACAAAGCATCAATGAACGGTTCATACAAATTAACGTCGAAGCGCGCCGGGTCAACGTTCTTGCTGACGTTCAGAACCAAATCCTGGTTATTGAATCGCTGTTGGTCAGGCACGGCTCACCATACGCTTCCTGATGCCAAAGTCGGCCGGAGTCTTAATTTCAGTGTACTCGTTACCATAAATATCTACATAGACCAGCATGACACACTTGCCCTGGAGTTCGACCGGCAGGCGGATTTCCCAACCTGCATTCTGAATGTCGCTGGCGTAGAAGACGGCGTCCACCTCGAAGGGCGGTGGGGATTCCTTGCCGCTGCGCGCCGGGTTGTAGGGGTAATCGTAATCCACCAGCACCATCGAAAGTGTTTCCAGATTGCCCTTCTGGCTGGCCCCTTTTGCCAGCGCCTGGCTCTGGAAGGTCTGGATTTGCACGACCGCATTCTTGAACAATTCGCCTTCCGGATGGGCGACGGAATACTCGCAGGCCACCTTTGGCTGGCGGATGAAATCGAAGCCCACCGCCTCCACTGTGGCGTTTACCTCGGATTCATCAACCGGTTGTACAAGGGCGGAAAAATCGCGGTTGTGCAATTCGTTGATAATGGAGTAGGGGATTCGCAGGATGTAATAGCGCGTGCGGCCGCGCTCGACGTAATCTTCGAGGAAGGTCACGCTGGCCGCCGGAGCGATGATGAAAAAACGCGCCCCGGCGCGGCCGCGCAAATTGGCATGCAGTTCGTCAATGAAGCCGTAATCCAGCACCACACCGCCGCCCAGACGATGGTTGAATACCAGCACATCGTCATTTCCGCGGGTGCCATCCAGCGCAATTCCGCTGACCTTGTGCGGGGAATCCTTGCATTGGAACAAGTTGAGGGCATAGGTGCGCCAGCCGTCCCAGGATAAATTGCGCAATCGGGCAAAATCATACAGGCCAGCGTTGTAGAGCGTGAAGGGCTTGGGTTTGAGCATTCTGCCCTTGTTGCCAATCTCACTCTTGAGATTGAGCAGGCGCTTCTGGATGGTGTAAATGGCAAGTTTGCCGCAATCTATGCCAATCCAACGCCGCCCCAACTTCTCGGCGACGGCGAGGGTTGTTCCTGAGCCAGCGAAGGCATCGAGCACAACATCGCCAGGGGATGTACCAGCCTTCAATATTAGGTATAGGAGGCCCTCTGGTTTTTCTGTGGGGTAGCCGGTAAATTGATTGAACTTCACCAAATCACTATTCCACACATCCCCTTGTGCAACGAATTCTGCGTTTTGCCCCGTAATTTCTGAAATAATTTCCTCTTTGGTTTTTGAAAGATCAAACGACACATATGTCTTTAGTGAAACACCAGCCTCAATTTCCCAATCTGCTGGCTTCCGCCCCATTCTTCCTCTAGCATAATACCAGCCTTTCTCATCGCATTGGATACGATTAACCGTGGAGCGTTTATACGGGCCAAGAATTTGCTGCCAATAACGCGCTGATCGATTCTTGGAGTAAACAAGTAGATTCTGATATTCTGTTGGTATTGCTGCCCCAATCCCATGTGTTCGAGAACTTCCGCCTTCTCGTCCTTTATGCCAAATGATTTCGTTTATAAAATTTTGCTCGCCAAATATTTCATCGAGTGTTACTTTGATGTAATGGAGTTTCCTGTTATCAAGATGAACGACAACATTGCCATTTTCACATAATAACTCCCGTATGAATACCAATCGTTTTCGAAGATACTCTACGAACTTGGCTCCCACAACTTTATCGTAATAGGCCTTTTCCTCTTGAGAACCTCGAAATTCCTCTCGCGTTGCAAAGGGCGGGTCAATGTACACAAGTCTTACCCCCGGCGTTCCATCGGCATTGACCAGTTCGCCGCGCGTTTTCATCTGCAAGAGCGTCTTCATGGCTTGCAGGTTGTCGCCGAAGATGAGCATGTTGTGCCAATCTGTCCCGTTGTCTCCAAAAGTGCGAATGGGCTGCAAGGGTACCGCCATCGTCTCGGCGATGATGTCTTCTTCACGCTCCTTGCCCGCGTATACCAGCTCATACTCCTGTCGCTCCGGCGGGAAGAGCAGGTGCTTGTACTCGATGGGCAGGTTCTCGCCGTTTTCGAGCAGGGCGAGGATGTGCTGGCGTTGGTCTTCGGTTAGTGGGAGCATAGGGATTCACTCCAAATTGGAACAACTATCAATCATGCCTCGATCAAATTATATTCGAACCGCCTGGAATAAGCCTGCCTGGGATTTTGGAAAAATTGGGGCTTGAACTTTCGTTCTAATTGAGTATAATATAAATGAATGATGGATCGGGGCAACCCGGTCGGGGAAGCGGGCCTGAAGGCTCGCTTTCTTTTTTGCTCATGGTGCTCCGAAGATAGCATAATGTTCCAAGGTGGGTTGGGGGAAAATCTTAAGCCCATATCCCAAGATACCCTTGCCTTTGCTCGCGGGCGCGGTGTCAATCTTCTTTGCCAGGACATCAAATGCTTTTTGCTCCATATCGGGACGCAAGGCCTTTGCTGCAATAGGATATGCTGCCAGATCTGCTATTTGCAGACCGGCTATATTTGCTTCTTTTTTCTCCATCCAAAAACTGGTGATATTTGCCATGTTTCTCTGAAACCTCGTCCCGAATTGCTTGAGGTTGAAGTACTGGCTCTTGAGCAAATCGTCCTCCTTCAAACCGCGTGATTCTGCCATCATATATCCTTCGGCGGGTCTGCCGCAGGCGGTGACGCCCGGCATATCGCTGAACTCCGCCGCGAAACTGTCATCTTCCAGCGAAAAGATGTAGACCGAAACCGGCTTGTCGAGTTTCGCCAATTCTTCCTTCAAATCGGGGATGGCGAGTTGGTCGAACAGGATAGCCGTGCAGCGCTGGCGGTTTTCGTAGAGTTTCCAGACATCCGTTTCAGAAACAAAATCGAACGTGCCTTCACGCA
>CAYZIQ010000055.1:0-18166 GCA_964478375.1 uncultured Chloroflexus sp.
CCCGCTCCCCCTCCCTATCCGTACCAGCCTGTGCCTCCAATTACCCGCAGCAGCACAATGGCCCTGGTCAGTCTGATTGCCGGCATTGCCGGCTGGACAGTCCTGCCCTTCCTTGGATCCATCGTAGCCATCATCACCGGTCATATGGCAAAGGGCGAGATCAACAAGAGCGGCGGTACAGTCACCGGCGGAGGCATGGCGACGTTCGGGCTTGTCCTGGGCTATCTAAGCGTCGTTCTGGGCGTGTGCCTGCTCTGCGTGCTGGTCATCCTGCCGCTATTGGGCGTTGGCCTGTCTATCCCCTTCCTGGGTGGCGTTGGTAATTATTAGACATGGCCGAGGTTATCGGTACACCTCCCCCACCGCCACCAGCGAAAAAGAGTAATGCCTGGCTTATTGCCCTCTTGGTGGTCTTTGTACTGTGCTGCTGTTGCGTCGGCGCGATCGGGTTGCTCATCGCCTTTGGGCAGGACATTCTGAACGAACTCGGCATCTACGCTCTCGTCCCCACGCTGGCAGCCCTGATGTAAAAACAAGACTCTCGGTGTCTTCTCAAAGACGCCGAGAGTCCGCTTTCAACCAAAACGCAGGCGCAATTCGTCCAGCGCCGTCAGTCGCGGGAATTCAAACATCGTATCGCCGAAAGCGGCACACTCAGGCCGATTTCCTTACCCACTTTGGGGGCCTCAGGGAGATAGAAATACAGCCCGTTTTCGAGTGTGACCTTGAACTTATCCTGGTGAAAGAGGACGTCTGCCACCACGCCGCGCAAATTCCCGTCCGCTGCTAACCGGACCCCTGACGGGCGCAGCAGTAAATTGACTTTTTCCCCGGCCTGATGCGTGTGCTCACAGTCCAGCCTGAAAACGCCCGCCGAGGTTTCAACGTTCAACTTTCCAGCGCGCGAGGTGACAACGCCTTCGATTACATTGCCCAGGCCTAGGAAGCGCGCCTCCCAGGCCGAGCGCGGCTCGTTCCAAACCTCGGACGGGCTGCCATCTCGGACGATCTGACCTTCATGGAGCAGGAGCACGCGGTCGGCAATGGCAAAGGCTTCCTCCTGATCGTGTGTGACGTAGATGGCCGGGATGCGCGTGGCGTGCAAGATGCCCCGCAGTTCGTCCAGCAGACGGTCGCGCAGGGCGCGGTCAAGCGCGCCGAGCGGCTCGTCGAACATCAGCAAGCGCGGACGAGGCGCCAGCGCGCGTGCCAGCGCCACGCGCTGCTGCTCGCCGCCCGAAAGCTCGGTAACGCGCCGCCGCTCGAAGCCGGAAAGGTTGACTTGCGTCATGGCTTCTCGCACGCGCTGCCGAATCTCTGGCTGCGGCAGATTTTGCATCCTCAAGCCGAAGGCGATGTTCTCGAAGACCGAAAGGTGTGGGAAAAGGGCGTAATCTTGAAAGACCAGGCCGAAATTGCGCAGGTGGGGGGGGACGGCGGCCAAATCCCGTCCCTCCCAGCGCACCGTTCCCTGCTCGGCGGTTTCCAGCCCGGCGATGATGCGCAGCAGTGTGGACTTGCCGCTGCCCGAGGCGCCCAGCAAGCAGACAGTCTCGTTGGCGGCAACCGTGAACGAGACACTGCGCAGAAGAGGTCTGTTTTCGTAATCTTTGGTGATGTCGAGGAGTTGGAGCATTACAAACCTTACGTGATGAGTGGCGAGTGGTGCGTGAAACGGGATTCGTAAAACGTATTTGGTCTGCATCCTACGCTTTACGTTCAGAACTCTCCTGCCCCAGGCAAACGGAAGCGCTCGATAAGCAAAATGCCTGCACCCGTCACACCCATCAAAATCGTCGCCATAGCCATGGCCTGGCCGTAGTTCAGCCCGCCGGGTTGGGAGAGGAAGCGGTAGATGGCGATTGGCAGGGTTGGATACTCTGGCCGGTAGACCAGCGAGGTGGCCCCAAATTCGCCCAAGGACACGGTGAAAGCAAAGATGGCTGCCGCCAATGTGGCGCGGGCGACGATTGGCCAATCCACCGTGAACCACACCTTCGACGGAGAAGCCCCCAACGAGGCAGCTGCCTGGCGGAGACGATCTGGGATGGAAGCTAGCGCCGGCTGCAGGCTGCGGATCACGAACGGTAGAGCGATGATAGTGTGAGCGACAGGGACGAGCAGCGGCGAAGTTATTGGTGACCAGTGACCAGTGAGCAGTGGTTTGTTGAAGGTAATGATAAAGCCCAAGCCAAGAGTTACAGCAGATGCACCAAGAGGCAGCATCAAGAAAGGGTCGAGGAATCGTTCCAGCCGTCTGGGGTGGGCCAGAGCGGATGCAACCGGGAATCCGAGCGCAAGTGAGAGAACGACTGTCGCCGCGGCGTAGAGCAACGAGTTAGTTAGTGCCTCGAAAGGTGAGACGTAAAAGAGCGAGCCAAGCCGGTTGACGAAGAGTTCGGCGTAGTAGTCAGCCGTCAGGCCATAACTGACGGCTGTCCGTTCGCCGCGAGCGGTTTCCAGTCGAGCCACTGAACGAAAGGGCAGGGAAACCATCGGCAGCAGGAACAAAGCCAGTAGCAGAACGGCCATCCCGCCAACGAACAGTTTTTCGCGCCCTGTCTTTGCCCGATGCAAATTGGCCTCAGCCGGGCGCGGCGCGGTGGTCACGGCCAGGCGGGTCACAATACGGCTGTAGAGCATGGAAAAAGCCAGAGTGCACAGAAGTTGGATAAGAGAGAGCACGGCAGCCAGTGGCAGGTTGAAAATCTGAACAGCCTGAATATATATCTCGACTTCCAGCGTGGCAAAGTGCGGCCCACCCAGCAGCAGGATAACGCCGAAGCTGGTGAAATCGAACAGGAAAACCAGCAGCGCGGCTGCCAGGATGGGCGGGCGCAAGAGCGGCAGAGTTACCCGCCAGAAAGCGCGTCGCGCGTCCGCACCCAGCGAGCGAGCAGCCTGTTCGAGGCGCGGGTCGAGGTGCGCCAGCGCGTTCCCGACCACGCGGATGACGATGGTGGTGTTGTAAAAGACGTGCGCCAACAGGATGGCCCACAGGGTGTAGACGAAGACGATGGGCGGCGAGTCGAGGCCGAAGAGCCGCATCAGCCCCAGGTTGATCCAGCCGCGTGGACCGAGCAGGGCATTGAAACCAGCCGCGACAACGACCGTCGGCAGCATGAAAGGGATGGCGGTCAGCAAGCGAAGCAGAGCTTTGCCGCGAAAGTCGAAACGAGCGAAGAGGTAGGCGGCCGGCAGGCCAATGAGCAGGGTGAGGAGGGTGGAGAGGAATGACTGGTAAAAGGTAAAAAGTAAAGAGTGAGAAGTGAGGAGAAACGATTCGGGAGTAATCGTGAGAAGAGAAACAGGGGTAAGTCCCAGCCAGAGGATGCGGGCAAGTGGGTAAAAGAAGAAGAGGCCGAGGAAGAGAGAGACGCCCAGCCAGGGAAAGAAAGCCCTCAACCACAAAGACACAAAGACACTAATTTTTTCCCTTTGAGCCTTTGTGCCTTTGTGGTAAATAGATATAGACAAGGGCACCTCTTACCGAAGAACGGCTTCCGTCCAGTCGGCAATCCATTGGTCGCGATTGGCGGCGATCAGATCAGGCGAAAGGGTGGCTGGCTGCTCAGCAAGCGGGGCATATTGAACGAAAGCCTCCGGCAGGCTTGCACCGGGATTAACCGGGTACATGAACATTTGCAGCGGCATATCTTCCTGGAACTGCACGCCAAGCATGAAATCCACGAACTTCTCTGCCAGGGCGCGGTTCTTGGTCCCATGCAGGATGCCGACGAACTCGATCTGGCGGAAACAGGTATCGGGTGCGAGGATGGAGGCAGTGGGGGATTCAGTCAGTGGCGTTTCAGCATAGACGACCTCCGCCGCCGGGCTGGAGGCGTACGAGACCACCATCGGCTGCGGCCCGTGTCCCGAGGAGGCACTGAAGTTGGTATAGTAGGCCGTCTCCCAGCCATCCACGACGGCCACGCCATTGGCGCGCAGCGAACGCCAATAGGTAAGGTAGCCATCCACGCCAAAGTGCTTGACCGTTGCCAACAGGAAAGCCAGGCCGGGCGAGGAAGTAGCCGGGTTCTCGACGACGAGCAGATCTTTGTATTCGGGCTTCGCCAAGTCTTCCAGCGATCCGGGAACCGCCAGGCTATGGTCTGCGAAGTAGGCCTTATCGTAGTTGATGCAGACATCGCCATAATCTACCGGCAGGGCGCGGTGCTGAGGATCGAGCTGGAACTCGGCCGGGATGTTTACCAGCAAAGGCGAGGCATACGCTTCATAGATACCAGCCTTGAGCGCGCGTGAGAGGAAAGTGTTGTCCACGCCATAGAGGACATCGGCCAGAGGCGCGTCTTTAGCGAGGATGGCCTTGTTGAGCGCTTCGCCGGCGTCGCCGCTCTTGAGGAAAGTGACTTTGACGTTGTTGGCCTGCTCGAAGGCGGTGATGACTGCCTCGCTGGCGGAAAATGAATCGTGAGTCATAACCGTCAGCGCGGTGGGGCCTTTGGGCGCGCACGCCGCGAGCGCAAGCATGACAAGCATTGTGAGGAAGAAAAAGCGTTTCATGGGAACCTCCGTACGATTTGCGATTTACGACTGGCGGCGGTGAACTGCCAGCAGAAGGCCGGACTGGAGAGCGACACTGGCCGTCTCGCCGAGCAGCTCGTTGCTGATGCCGCGCGTCTTATCGGGATAGAGCGTCTCGCTGTGCAGCAGCCAGCGCAGGCCCTCGGTCGTCACGCCCTCCGCTGGACCGCCCCAAGGGATCAAGGAAACGGCCTCGCCAGGTTTGCCCAAAATGGCCGCGCGGCCGCGCACAAAGAAAGCTTCCTCTACCCCGTCGTCGAGACGGACATCCATCTCTGCTAGCGACGGATCGGTGAGCAGGGACAAGTTGCCGAGGGTCTGGTCGAGGCGGCCGCCCAGCGCGGCAAGGACGAGAATGCTACGGTAGCCTCCGTCGAGTGCGTAACGCAGGGCAAGCTCGAGGTCGGTTCCGTTCTTATCGGATGGGTATTGACGAATATCTACGCCCAATCCTTCCAGCCATTGCCTGTCGTCTGCTGCCAGCGAGTCCAGATCGCCGATGACAATGGATGGAAGCAGGCCAAGTGCCAGGATGTGCCGTGCCCCGCCGTCCGCGGCAATGAGGGTATCCTCCGTGCGGATTAAACGGCGAGCAGCTTCGAGGTCCGGCAAGTGGCCGTTGACAAAAACGAGGGCGCGGTTCAAGTCGAGTCTCCGCCCTCACCCCCTTCCCCTCTCCCGAAATCGGGAGAGGGGTGAGGGGTGAAGGCCAAAATAAAACCATCCTCGCCGGTGGAGGATGGTGCTAAATCAAGTATGTTCCCTCCGCCGGCATGATCCGGATCAGGTTCTGCGGGTCGAGGCTGCTAGCCTCCTCTCAGCCTGTACCACACTCAAAGACCGAGTGCAAGCAGGCTCCCCGTTCGATTGTGAGGTGAGTATACGCGCCGGTTGGCGGAATGTCAAGATTGGATTTCATTAGGACATTTCCGGTCATTTGAGGTAAAATTGTCTACAATTCAAAAATATGGAGAAGGATATATGAACAAACGAATCACTTCCTTTATCGGCATCTTGCTACTGGCTTTAGTGGCTGGAACCTTTCTGGCGGCGTGCGGTCAATCCAGCCCCGCATCAAGCACCTCCACGGCTGTACCTTCCTCCGGCGGGACAGGCAACACTCTCGATGGTCAAACGCTCCTGCAGCAACGCTGCACGGTCTGCCACGACTTAAGCCGGGTTACCTCGGCGCACAAGACCGCCGATCAGTGGAGAACCACAGTCGAGCAGATGGTTAGTAAAGGCGCGCAGCTCAACGCACAAGAACAGCAAACGCTGGTTGATTACCTGGCGCAGACCTATCCATAAACAAGTAGAGCAGGATACTATCCGCTTTACCAGCAATGCCAACCAATAGGGCGGGAGTTTTCCCGCCTTTTTTTATCCAAATCCCAAACCCCTTTCCTTCAACGATACCCATCTGCCTTGCCCGATGATCATGTGATCGAGCACATTAACATCCAGCAGTTTACCGGCCTGAAGGATGGCACGTGTCACAGCTACGTCGTCTGGGCTGGGAGTCGGGTCACCGCTGGGATGGTTGTGGATTACGATGATAGCGGTGGCATTGCGCCGAATGGCCGGTTTGAACACCTCGCCGATGTGCACCTGTGATGAGTTGACCGAGCCGCGATAGATTTCCACGGTGTCGAGTACGCGGTTGCGCGTGTCGAGCAGGATGACGCGCAGGTGCTCCTGCTCCAGGCCGGACATCTCGTATTGAACCAACGCGGCCGCCTCGGCCGGACTGTTGATCGCCAGACGTTCGTCCGGAGATTCGAGTGTAAGCCGGCGGCCCAATTCGATGGCCGCCTTGATTTGGGCGGCTTTGGCATCCCCGACCCCGTGTTGGGCGCGCACTTCTTCGAAGCTTGCCTTATGCAAGCCGGCCAGCCCGCCGAAGGTTTGCAGCAAACGTTGGCCGACCTGTACGGCATTCTCGCCGGTCACGCCAACGCGCAACAGGATGGCAAGCAGCTCTGCGCTGCTGAGCGCCTGCGAGCCAAGCTTCCTCAGCCGTTCGCGCGGACGCTCGTCCGCGGCCAAGTCAGTAATTCGGTAAACAGGTTTAGCTGAATCGTCCATGATTTATCCCTCCGGAAACTATTGTGGTTAAACCCGCTTCTTTGGCAGCGGTAGGAGAATTTCGCGCGGTTCGAGCATGCCCCAGCGCGAGGCGCCCAGGTACAGGATCTCCAGAATCAAGTCTGCGTACGAAATCCCATCCGCATTGGCAATCAGGCACAGGTCACTGTAATCGGGGGTCAGGCCGGGCAGGGGGTTGATCTCCAGCAGGCAGGGGTTGCCCTCGCGGTCGAGGCGGATGTCGACACGCGAGACATCCAGCGCGCCCAACAGATGATGGGCACGCCAAGCGTAGTGCTGCAATTTTTTTGCTAGATCTGGCTCTACCTGTGAGGGGCAGATGTAGCCAGGTGCACCCTCCGCGCCGATGGACTGAGCCTTGGCCTGTAGCCCGTATACGCCGGGCGTGACCGAGCGGGTGCTATCCAATTCCAAGATGGGGAAGCGGTGGAAACCATCCGCGTCATACCATTCGGGATGGCGGGAGTATAACTTTGCGTCCGCACGGCCCATGACCGCCACGGTGAACTCGCGGCCAGAAAGGTAAGTCTCTACCAGAGCAGGTTGCTTGTACATGCTGATGACGTACCTAGCGCGTTCGCGCAGCTCACCCTCATTGTTGACGATAGCGCGCACGTCTACCCCCATACCGGTACCCTCACGCGCCGGCTTGACGAACAGCGGGAAGCGCAGGTCGGGGCGCAGCGGCTCCTCGCCAGTGATAAACTCCTGGAACGGCGCAACGGGCAGACGCCGGTCACGCCAGATGCGCTTGGTCAGCGTCTTGTCCAGTGCAATGGCGTTGGTCAGGACGCGCGAGCCGGTGTAGGGGATCTTGAGCATTTCCAAAAGGGCAGGGGCCTGGGCTTCGCGCGCATCGCCCCCTAAGCCTTCGGCGATGTTGAAACAGATATCGGGCTTTGCCGCTTTCAGCGCATAGGGCAGATCGTTGTCTGCCGGGATAAACATGGTCCAATGGCCATCGGTTTCGAGCGCAGCCCGGATGTGGTTTATCGTTTCAATATAGTCGTAGTCCGCGCCGGCATCTGGGGGAACGTCAGGCGGGAGAGGCTTATCATGCTCCTTGATATTTGCCAGTACCGCCACTCGCCACGGACGCACCGGTCGCGGCGGGGAACTGGGGGGTTTATCGCTTTCCTGATCCTGCAGGGTAGTGTTCATCTTGTCCTCGTACCCATAGAATAGATTTTGCGGTGCGTAGTATAAAACAATGTAGAGAAATTGCAAGAGGTGAATTCTTTAGACTCCCGGCGTCTTGAAGACGCCGGGAGTCTCTCAGGTGATTCCGCGATGCATCGAACTGGACAAGATAAATCCTTTCAGGTATGATTAGTGCGTTCTGTTACCAGCCAGGTTAGGCAAAAAACGAACAAAAGGGTTCACTACAATCTGCATGGATTCGTTCGAACAACTACGGAAAGCCCAGACAGAGACCAAAGGCGTGCCCGGATGCGAGACTTCTATCCGGGCAGCCGTGCGTAAAGACATACCTACGGAGGCGACATGACCGACCTGATCAAGCAAATTACCGGTGAGCTACAGCAGCAGATTGACTCTTATACGCCTGAGATCAGCATCAGCGAAGTCGGCACGGTGAGCGAGGCCGGGGATGGCATCGCGCGCGTCAGCGGCCTGGGGAACGTCAAGTCACAGGAATTGGTCCAATTCCAGAATGGGGTGATGGGTATCGCCTTCAACCTGGAAAAGGACAGTGTGGGCATCATCATCATGGGTGATTACTCCGAGATCGCCGAGGGGATGACCGTCCGCTCGACCGGGCGCATCGCCTCGGTTCCGGTTGGCAGTGGACTGATCGGGCGCGTGGTCAACGCCCTGGGCGAGCCGGTGGACGGTCGAGGCCCGATACAGTTCTCGGGTTACCGCCCCATCGAGCGCATCGCACCGGGTGTGGTCCAACGCCAGGATGTGGATACGCCGGTGCAGACCGGTATCAAAGCCATCGATTCGATGATCCCCATCGGTCGCGGCCAGCGCGAGCTGATCATCGGCGACCGCCAAACCGGCAAGACGGCCATCGCTATTGATACGATCATCAACCAGAAGGGGAAAGACTTGATCTGTATTTATGTCGCCATTGGTCAGAAAAAGGCAGCCGTTGCCCGCACCGTAGCCTTGCTGGAACGATACGGCGCGATGGAACATACGATCGTGGTGGTCGCCGCGGCGGACGAAGCTGCCGCGCTGCAATATATTGCACCCTATGCGGGTTGCGCCATCGGCGAGGAGTTCTTGGAGACTGGTCGGGATGCGTTGGTCATTTACGACGACCTCTCCAAACATGCCTGGGCTTACCGCCAAGTGTCGCTGCTCCTGCGTCGCCCGCCGGGTCGTGAGGCCTATCCAGGCGACGTATTCTACTTGCATTCCCGCTTGCTGGAACGGGCTGCTCGCATGGCAAATAAGTACGTTATCGTCAAAAAGGAATTTGCCGAGCCGCTGGCGACTGAAAAAGACAGCGCGGATGACAAGGTTTACGGTGGGCCGCGCTCATTGCACGACGCCGAAGAGGCACGCAAGGCAATGGAGAAGCCGGATGACTACAAGGTAGTCCAGGTCAAAGGCTCAGGCGGTTCACTGACGGCGCTGCCAATCATCGAGACCCTGCTGAGTGATGTTTCCGCCTACATCCCAACCAACGTCATCTCCATTACAGATGGTCAAATCTATCTGGAAGGCAACCTGTTCAACGCTGGCATTCGTCCAGCGGTCAACGTGGGCATCTCGGTCTCGCGCGTGGGGGGCAACGCTCAGACCAAGGCCATGAAACAGGTGGCTGGTAAACTGCGCCTGGACATGGCAGTTTATCGCGAACTGGCAGCATTCGCGCTGATGGCCTCTGACCTTGATAAGGCGACGCAAGCACAATTGAACCGCGGCCAGCGTATGCAAGAAATCCTCAAACAACCCCAGTACGAACCGATGTCAATGGAAGACCAGGTCATCGTCATTTATGCTGGAACGAACGGTTACGCGGATTCCGTCCCTGTAGAGCGAATGCGTGCCTGGGAGACGGCCCTGCTCCGCTACCTGGACAAATCCCATCCTGAGCTTGGCAAAGTTATCGCCGAAAAGAAACAGATCACGGAAGAGATTGACAAGCAACTGCGCGCCGCGCTGGATACGTTCAAAGCGATGTGGCAATGAAAGTGTCACGTATCATGTGCCGGGTAACTATCGGATTATAGAACTGTGCAACTGCGGATTAATAAATGGCCTCAGCGAGAGAAATGCGGCTCCGTATCCGGAGCGTCAAGAACATCTCACAAGTGACCCGCGCCCTGGAAGCCGTCAGCGCCAGCAAGGTACGCAAATCCATGGCAGCGGTTTCCGCAACGCGGGCTTATGCCACCAAAGCCTGGCAGGTGTTGACCCATATTGCTCAACAGCCTGATCGTACCAATCTGCACCCTTTACTGACCCACAGGCCGCAGGTCAACCGGGCGCTGGCAGTAGTCATCAGCGGTGACAGAGGATTGGCTGGCGCGTACAACACGAATGTCATCCGTTTCGCCACGCAGAAGTTCAACCGCTCCGAAACACCGGTGCGCTATATTGCCGTCGGTCGAAAGGGACGCGATATGCTCATCCGGCGGCGGAAAGAGGTCATCGCCGAGTTCAGTAACCTACCGGCCGCGCCCTCGTTTGCTGACGTGTCCGCGATTGGACGGATAGCGGTGGACGAATTCCTGAAAGGGGATGTGGACGAAGTCTATATGGTCTACACGGATTTCATCAACATGGGCAAGCAGGAGACAGTGGTCAAGAAACTCCTGCCTCTCGAAATGGGTGCTGGCACTGAGCGGGTAGAAGATTACGAGCATACCCGGTTGACAGCAGCTTATATCTATGAGCCGGCCGAGCGTGAAATCCTCGACGAAATTATCCCGCGTTTCACTGCACTGCAAGTCTATCAAGCGATTCTCGAGTCACTGGCCAGCGAACACGCCGCTCGCATGGTTGCCATGCGGAATGCGACCGACAATGCGATCGAATTGGTCGCTTCGCTGCAATTGGATTACAACAAGGCACGCCAACAGTCCATTACCAATGACCTGTTGGATATCGCTGGAGGCGCGGAAGCGTTGACCAAGGCACTTGCACAAACTTATCGGATCGGAGGCGAGAATGGCTAATGCAACTGGCTGGGTAGCTCAAATTCAAGGCGGTGTGGTGGATGTACAGTTCCCAGAAGGCGAACTGCCCGATCTTTTCGAAGCAATCGAGATCCCGCGGCCAGAAAGAGAGCCGCTTACCCTGGAGGTTCAGAACCATCTTGGCGACAACTGGGTTCGCTGCGTTGCTATGGATACAACCGACGGTTTGCAGCGCGGCCTGCCCGCCGTCGCAACCGGTTCGCCCATCAAGGTGCCGGTTGGGCCGGAAACCCTCGGGCGTATCTTCAACGTGCTTGGCAAGCCGATTGACGAAAAAGAACCTGTTTCGTCCGAATTGCACTATCCCATTCACCGTCCTGCCCCGGTCTTCTCGGACCAGTCCACGCGCGTGGAGGTTTTCGAGACTGGCATCAAAGTCATTGACCTGATCGCCCCATTCACCAAAGGCGGCAAGACCGGCATTTTCGGCGGCGCGGGTGTCGGAAAGACAATCATCATCCAGGAACTCATTCGCTCGATTGCCACCGTGCATCAGGGAAACTCGGTCTTCGCCGGGGTTGGCGAGCGCACGCGCGAAGGCACGCAGCTCTTCCGCGAAATGTTGGAATCCGGCGTGATGAAAGACACCGTGATGGTCTTCGGCCAGATGAACGAGCCACCGGGTGTGCGCCTGCGAGTAGCACTCACCGCGCTCTCAATGGCCGAATACTTCCGCGACGAGGGGCGCGACGTGTTGCTCTTCATTGACAATATCTTCCGCTTCACTATGTCTGGCTCGGAAGTCTCTGCACTGCTTGGACGTATGCCCTCAGCGGTCGGCTATCAACCAACCCTGGCGACCGAGATGGGCGAATTGCAGGAACGCATCACCTCGACCCGTCACGGCTCGGTCACCTCGATGCAGGCTGTCTACGTCCCCGCGGATGATTATTCGGACCCGGCTCCGGTCGCCACGTTCACCCATCTTGACGCAACCATCGCCCTCGAGCGCGCCATCGTTGAAAAAGGCATCTACCCAGCCGTTGACCCCCTGGTTTCCACCTCCCGCATCCTTGACCCGCGCATCGTGGGCGAGGAGCACTATAACACTGCACGCGAGGTGCAGCGCGTGCTCCAGCGTTACAAGGATCTGCAGGACATCATCGCCATCTTGGGTATTGACGAATTAAGCGAAGATGATAAACTGATTGTAGCGCGTGCCCGCAAGATCGAGCGCTTCTTCTCGCAGCCGTTTTACGTGGCCGAACAGTTTACGGGTACTCCTGGCAAATACGTGCCGCTGCGTGAGACCGTGCGCGGCTTCCGTGAAATTTTGGACGGTAAGCACGATGACCTGCCTGAACAAGCTTTCATGATGGTTGGTCTGATTGACGAAGCGGTCGAGAAGGCTGAGAAGCTCGCCAAGAACGCATAGTGTCAAGTGTTCCAGTGTCAGGTGTCACGTGCGTTGGAAACGTGAAACTTGGCACACGACACTGGAGAACGTTTATGCCTATTCGCTGTGAAATCGTCTCACAAGACCGCATGGTCTTCCAGGGCGAGGCTGATATCGTTGTCCTTCCCGGCTCTGAAGGAGAAATGGGCATCCTGCCGAACCACGCGCCGCTGCTGACCACGCTCAAGTACGGAATCATCAAGGTGCGCGCCAAGGGACACGAGGAGGTCTTCACGGTTGCCGGCGGCGTCGCCGAAGTGCAGCCAGATATCGTTACCGTTCTGGCGGACGCGGCCGAAAACGTGGAAGAAATTGACGTGGCTCGCGCCGAGGCCGCCAGGAAGCGCGCCGAAGGGATGTTGGCAAAGGGCACTCCTGCCGATACAGACGCCTACCTGAAAATTGAGGCAGCCTTGCGCAAATCCAACCTTAGACTGGATGCCGTCAGACGCTTTCGGCGCGGCGCCGCAAAACCGGCCAGGATCACCGAAGAAGTAAAGTGAGTTAAACAATGCCTCTATTCTCGAAGGATTTGGGGATTGACCTGGGTACGAACCAGACCCGCATTGCCGATGGCTCAGGCGTGCAGGTGGATGAGCCGACCATCGTCGCCATTGCGCTGAACGAGCAAAAGATTGTTGCCCTGGGCAAGGAAGCCCACGACATGTACGGCCGCGTGCCTGAAAACATCGAGGTTGCCCGGCCGCTGCAGAACGGCGTGGTGGCCGATTACGAGATCACCGAGGCACTGCTGGCTTACCTGCTGCGGCGCGTCAGTGGGCCATTGCGTATCTTTCGCCCGCGCGTCATGATCTCGGTGCCTTTCGGCGTGACCAGCGTGGAATCGCGCGCCGTGCACGAGGCTGTGCTCCAGGCTGGAAGCCGGGATGCCTTTCTGATTCAGCAGCCGCTGGCGGCTGCCGTTGGCGTAGACCTGCCAATTAGCTCACCCTCTGGTAACATGGTACTGTGCCTAGGCGGTGGGGCAACGCAAGCCGCAGTCATTGCTATGTATGGCATTGTCTCGGCAGAGACGCTGCGCGCCGGGGGTATGCACCTGGACGAAGCCATCACCGCTTATGTGCGCAAGAAGTACGGCATCATCATCGGCACGCCCACTGCAGAGCAGTTGAAGTTCAAGATCGGTGCGGCGGTGCCTCAGGACAAGGAGGAGAGCATGGAGGTGCAGGGACAGGATCAGGTCAGCGGATTGCCGCGTCCCGTCACCCTGACAACCGGCGAGATCGTCGAGGCTCTCCAAGATCCGCTTAAATCGTTCATCGAGATTGGTCGGCGCGTCCTCGAAAAGACTCCGCCCGAGTTGGTCTCGGATATCATTGACCGCGGCGTGGCGTTATGCGGTGGTGGTGCTTTGCTGCGCGGTGTTGACAAATTCTTCACCAAGGCACTCGGCATTCCAGCCTATCTGGTAGACAATCCTCTAACCTGCACCGTGGAAGGCGCCATGAAGGCTTTCAGCCTCTACCCATTCCTCAAACGGAGTCTTCCACCCATATAAGAGCAGCTGGCCGGGCACAAATGCCCGGTCTTTTATTACGTGATATGAACATGCCCCAGCTTCAAAAAGCCTTCCCATCCCAATCCAGCCTCGGCGTCTTGAAAGAGTCCTTTCCCCTACGCGAGGGCAGACGCTGGGCCTGGTTGGCTGCGGCATTGGTCTTCCTGGGGAGTTCTGCGGGTGTGGTGGTCTACGGGTTATACTTGGCCAACTTGGGCTGGAAACGCTATGGGGCAGCAGTGGCGACCGAGTCCCTTTTCTGGCCAGTGATCACTACGGCGGGCCTACTTCTGCTGAGCTTGATCTTTGCCGGGATCGCATACGCCAATTGGGTCAAAGCAATCATGCTCTGCCAGAATGGCTTCGCCTATAAAGATCGGCGCGGTCTGCACCCCTGGCGTTGGAGGGACGTGACCTCCTTGCGGATGGCGGTCACCCGTCACGACATTTTCGGATTGCACACTGGCACCACACACGTCTACACAGTAGAAAACAGCAGCGGCAACCGGCTTGTATTGAACGATGGGTTCGGCCGGGTGGAAGAATTAGCTCGGGTTATCGAAGAGAATACTTTCCCCCTTCTTTTCGAGCAAGCCATCCAACAATTCAATTTTGCGAAGAACCTGAACTTTGGGCCGATCATGGTCAACAAGACAGGCATCCAGGTCGGCAGGAAAAGCTTCAGCTGGGGCGAAATTCAGCAGGTTTCGGTCCACCAGGGCATCCTAAAGGTCTCGGAGAAGCGCGGGGGCTGGCTCAGCGGAGCGAGTGCGGCAACTGCGGCCATTCCCAACCTGCGTGTACTGCTGTCAATTGTTGGCCAGGTGGTCAAGGTCAAGGCTGAGTAACAGCAATAACAAAACGGCGCTCATGAGGCGCCGTTTTCATTCAGCGATGGCCAAACTTTTCCTCCCCAATCTCTATTCGAGGTAATACGTCATCCGCTGCAAACCGGTGGAAGGGTCAAGGTATTGCACCAGCACCCCTTGCGGAACGCTCAAGCTGATGGGAGCATAATTCAAGATGGCTCGGACGCCGGCTTCTATCAAACGATTGGCGACCTCCTGGGCGGCTGAGGCTGGAACGGTCAGCATGGCAATCTTGATCCCCGCTTCCCGGATCGCGCTGACCATCTCCTTTGCATCCCGGATGACGAACCCGCCCACCTGTTGGCCGATCAGGGCTGGGTTATTGTCGAAGACCATCGTCACGCGAAAGCCGCGATTGGCGAACCCCTGGTAGCGAGCAATAGCGTGACCCATGTCACCCATTCCGACCACTGCCACATCCCAGACGCGGTTCACTTTCAGGATTTCGCGCAGTTTCTCGATCAGGAAAGTGATGTTGTAACCAGTACCCTGTTTGCCGAACTCGCCGAACTGGGAAAGGTCTTTACGAATCTGCGCGGCCGAGACGCCCACCATATCGCCGAGTTCCTGCGAGGAGGTCTTTTGCTGGCCTTGCGCCTGCATGTGGCGTAGGGCGCGCAGGTAAACAGGTAATCTACTGATAATGACATTGGGGATGTTTTTCATTGTCTTAGCCTGCTTCCATTTAAAAAAATATAGCCCAATTTACCACAAATGAAGATTTTCCGCAATTCACTGTAACACCCTATTTTTGAGAAATAATCTCCACAATGAACTGGCCGTTCGCATGAATTTCCACGATGGACATTGGGAAGGGGTAAAAATGGCCGGGTGGATAGCTCAGGTTGGGATTCTCGGAACGGGACAGGAACGGGATCGAGACGGTGAATCCTTGCGCGGAGAAAGGCACATCCGTACAGACCTCGAGCCCGATCCCGTTTGCCAAGCCCCATCCCCAACTGACGGGGGTGAGGCGGGCACGCATGTCCGCTGTCCAACCGGTATGGAAACGCTGCCAAGGGTCAACGGCGATCGGGATGCGGGTCGTGAGCAGAGTTGGGTTGGTGTAGCGCACCCGGAGACCATCTTCGCTCAAGCGGAATGTTTTAGCGCGGTTTATGGCAGCAGCGGTGAGGGTCAGTTGGCCGTCAGGTGTCCATGCAGGGATGTAGTCTGCAAAGGAGTCGGTTGTATCGTTGAATGCGCCCATGGCCTGTGCCGGGTCAGCCGCCTCGCCGCGCCCTGGTGCCCATTCGGAGGGGTCGCTCAGGCCGAGGGCGAACTGCGAACTGGGGGCAATGAGCTGATGCGCGCCGTTCTCGTCACGAGAGAAGAGGAATGTCAGCCGCGCACCGTCCAGCTCGATCACGGCAAAGAACTGCGATGATGCCAGCAGACATTCGTTATGCCCATCGTAATCCAAATCAAGGGAACACGCCGAGAAGGTATATGGATTTTCGGTCCAGCGACTGGCAGCCAGCAGGATGCCAACCTCGCCCAGGTATTGAGCGCGCAGGGCCTGGAGAGCCGTATCGGCATTAGGGGCGTTCAGCGCGAAATACATTTGCCAGGCTGAATCGGTGAGCGAATTCTCCGGCGCGCTGCCCAACTCAGTGAGCAGGCGAGCCGCCAAGGCGAGGGAATCGAAACCGGTTGGCTGACCCTCGGTTGTGTAAATGGGCATGGACGCGGCAGGCGCGAGGGGGGAAAGTGATGCAGCCGCTGCCTCGCTTGGGAACGACATCAAATCCTCGCCGTTCAGCGACCACATCCAGGGGTGAGCAGCGATGTAGGCGAAAGAGGCAGCGGCCAGGTCCGCATTGCCCCAAGTGCTGTGGGGCAGACTTCCGCCCAGCACGACGATATCCGCGGGATCGGGCGAGAGGGCAGCCTGGATCAGGCGGCGGCGGACGTCCATGCTGAGGCCGTCATCGGTGGCCTGCCCGTCAGCTAGGGTCGGGAGGGGGATAAGTATCTGTCCGGCGCGGCGGGCAAGGTGGGCCGCCTCGGAAAGGTTGACGAACTGGTAATGGTAAGCAGGCAAGAGGTCCGACCCGGCGGCGTAGACGAAGAGGCTGACGGGCAAGCCGAACGCCTGGGCCGCCTCCCGACTGAAGGCCAGGGAGACGTCCGCCGGTTCCCCGTAAGCAACATCCGGCAGGAGGAGCAGATCTTCTTCCACCAAGCGTTGAAGCTTTCCTGCCTGGCTCATGAAGTCCAGCGCCGAGAGGCTGGCGGGGGTCTTCAGGTCGAGCAACGCCACCGGCACGCCGTAGCGTTCGACGTTATCCAGCACATGGCGCAGGCCGTGACGCTCGCCCGTTGGGCCGGTGTGGGCGCCATCCCAGCGGCGCAAGGCCTGGGCGGGCGTGGATGCGGGGAAGGCATCGGCGAAGGCGATGAGCAGCGGGGCGCGAGTTGGGGGCGGCAGACCATCCGAGCAGATATCGAGGGATTCATCCGCGGGAGTCAAGGAGGAGAGCAAATAAGTGCGAACGTCGAACCGATAGCGCTCCCCGATGAAAAAGTGGTTGAGGCTGATGATGAGGGTGTCCAGCGCGGGATCGCGGCTGACGCGCACCTGCAAAGGCGAGTTGACGCCCGGCGGCTGGACGATCTGGGTTCTTCCAAAAGAAGGAATTTGAATGACGAGTGAAGCCTGAGCATAAAGGGCGTCATCCCACAGCCGGACTTCGACGCGGGCATCATCCGTGAGGGCAAGGTCGAGCAGGTCGAGGCGAATCTGCAGATCGTAGCCGGAGGTACGAGTATAGACGGCCAGCAGGTCGGCGGCGGGCACGGCGGTATCATCGGCAGGGTCGAGGCGGCGCAGGTCAGCGTAAGCCCAAGGCGGATTCGCCGGACGTGCAACCGCGCAGGAGGCAGTCAACAGGAGGCAGGCGGCAGCAAAAAAAATGAAGATGTGCCGTATGTCACGAAAAAAGAAGAACATTCGTGAAATTCGCAGAATTCGTATCATTCGTGTTCGTAGATTCAACTCACAAGTGCAACTTTGCAGGTCGACATGAGAGGTAAGCTGGTGTAGGATAAGTGCTTCTCAGACGACCAAGTCAAAGGAGCACTCATGAGGACCTACACACAGCTTACCCAAGGACAAAGATACCAGATTTATGCGCTGTTGAAAATGGGTCATCGTCGGACTGAGATTGCTGGTGTCATTGGTGTGCATAAAGCCACTGTGAGCCGCGAACTGAAGCGTAATCATGGGCGACGAGGGTATCGCCCCAAGCAAGCCCATGCTCTGGCGGTGCGCAGACGCAGGAAAGCCAAACCTCGCATTCTGCCCGAAACCTGGGTCTTGATTGAGGGTCTGATTCGGCAAGAGTGGAGTCCAGAACAAGTCTCTGGACGTTTGGAGAGTAAGTACAACCTGCGGGTGAGCCATGAGTGGATTTATCAGCATATTCTGGCAGACAAACGTGCTGGTGGAGACTTATATCGGCATCTGCGCTGCCAAAAGAAACGTCGCAAACGCTATGGCAGCTATGATCGCCGGGGTAGTCTTCCCAATCGAGTGAGTATCGATGAACGCCCA
>CAYZIQ010000056.1:0-17970 GCA_964478375.1 uncultured Chloroflexus sp.
TTAGGAAACGGTCGAGAAAGGAAAGTTCCTTGGTGGTGTTGGTTTCTTGTGTCATAGAGCCTCCACAGTTATGAAAACCTAAAGGTCTCAAAGACTTTTAGGTTCAATAAGAAGTAAGAAGTTCGGTGATTTCGCGTTCGGTGTCATCACGCGCTTTCATGCAATTCACTCTTTATCCAATCGCCGGGGCTTCGATAGCGATCTCCTCCAAAGCGGCGAGTCTCCCGGCATACTGCGGTTCAGCCAGCGGCGGGCAGTCAGCGAGTTTCTTTTGCGAGGCCGCCAGTTTCAGGGCGAAGGAGAAGCAGGTTGGCTCGCCACATTGTTTGCAGTTGGTATTTGGAAGTAGTTTGTAAATCGCCAGCGGGGTGGGACGCTGGCGGGTGGTATGGTCGGGCGTGATCTCGGCACGGCGCTCCCAGGTGCGGTTGACCAGGGCTATTAACCCCTTGAGTTCCTTTTCAGCGCCATCGCGGTCCTCCACGTTGGATGTGGCGATTTCGTAAGCATGGAAGGCGATGTTGTGGCCAGCCTTTTTCCAGGTCAGTGCGGCGGCTTCGGGCAGGTAGACCGCGCCGCGCAGGGTGGCATTCAGGTAAGGCAGAGCTTCAGAGATGTCGGTGGTCAGGCGCGCTTTGGCAGCATAACGTTCCGCGCCGGGTTCGCAGGGCGGGGTAAAGACTTCGACATCAAATTTTTCGATTAACATGCAACCCTCCAATCACTCGATGCGCCTAGCTAACGTGTACACGGCTAAGAAAAATAATGCCACGCTGAACCCCGCCAGCGCGCCCAGGTCGAGCGCGGCGGTAGTCCATGTGCCGCCCGATAGCGCGGTGTGCAATGCCTCAACGGAATAAGTCAACGGAAACAGGCGGGCGATGACCTGCAACCAGACAGGCATGGAAGCCAGCGGCACGAACACACCGCCCAGGAACATCATCGGAAAACGGATGAAGTTCGCCAGCGTCTGCGCTTCGAAGACCTCCTTGACTGCCACCGATACGAACGCTCCCAGCGCCGAAAAAGCTGTCGCCGAGAGGATCAGTGCCAGAAACAGCATTATCCAGTTCGTCCCGCTCGCACTAAAGACGACCAGCGAAACTGCCAGCACCACAAGAGTCACCGTCAGGCCAAAGGTCATGCCGCCGAGCAGTTTCCCCGCCAGCAGGGCGGGCAGGCGCAGCGGCGCCAGCAGCAGCCGCTCTAGCGCCCCGATGCGCCGCTCGAAGACGATGACGATGGCCTCCATCGAACTCGTGCCGAAAAGGATGGTCAGCGCCAGCAGGCCAGGCACCAGCGAGCGGATGTCGCCGGGATTCCGAATGGCAAAGGCAAGGATGAAGGCAAATGGGAACAGGATGCCCCAACTGATGTTAGGCGGCTTGAAATAGTATGCGCGCAGATCCTTTAGGGCAATATAGAACATACCGCGCAGGTCATCCGCCAGCATTACTACCTCCTTTCGCTCCCTTCTCGGCCAGCATCACCTCGGCGCTCAGGCCGGTCAGTTGGACGAACACATCCTCCAGCGAGGGATGCAGGGTGTCTATCGCAAGCACATGCCGACCGCCGGTTTCGCTCAACAAACGTCGAACGGCAGATTCGACCCCATCTTCACATTCGATGCGCTTTTTCTCCTGTTGACTGTCCGCATCTGCCAACGTGACCTCGACAATGGTCTTTCGCTGCGCACCGGACCTCAAGCCTGCCACCGTGTCGAGAGCGACGATCCGCCCTTTGACGATGATGGCGACGCGGTCACACAGGCGCTCGGCTTCCTCCAGATAGTGCGTGGTCAGGAAGACGGTCACGCCTTCCTCGCGCAGACCAGCGATCATCTGGCGCAGATTGCGGGCGCTCATCACGTCCAGGCCTGTGGTGGGTTCGTCCAAGAAAACCAGCGGCGGGCGGTGCGCCAGCGCGGCGGCGATGGTCAGGGCGCGCTTCATGCCGCGTGAGAGTTTGGCAAAAGGGGTATCGCGTTTTTCGCCCAGACGGAAGCGCGCCAACAGGGCGATGGCGCGCGGCCTGCGTTCAATTCGTGGCACGCCGTACAGTTGCATGGAAAAGACCAGGTTATCGAAGGCAGTCAGTTCGTCGTACAGGTTGGAGGCCTCCGGCACGACACCGATGCGCTTTTTAATACGCGGCAGGTCTTTGTCCAAGTCCAGACCGAGCAGGCGCGCCGTCCCTGACGTGGGACGTGAGAGACCGGTCAACATGCGAATGGTGGAAGTCTTTCCTGCGCCGTTGGGGCCGAGAAAACCAAAGACCTCACCTTGGCGAACGGTGAAATCAATCTCATCCACGGCGCGCAAAGGCGGGCGGCCTTTGCCGGGAACGAAAACTTTTGTCAACCCTTCGACTTGAATGGCTTCAGTCATGCTAGATAACCTTTGAGAATATCAGGCAGGAAATCAACAGCGGAATTGCGGATGGCGGCGCGCACGAAATATTCGCGCCCAAAGAACAGGCGTTGACGCTCGACCGGCGCGCTCATCATCGGTGAGGAACTCCACTGGGAGGCATGGCAGCGCATGGCGGCCAGTTTGGTCTCCCAGACGAATGAGACATCCACGCTGAGAGCAATCGTCTCATCTGGGACAGGATGTAACTGGCGCATGTCTAGTTCTTGCGCCAGGGAATGCGGTACTGCGACGGTGTATAGCCCGGCGACATTTTTCGCCTGCTGAAAGGCCTCGACTGTCCACTGGCCGACGGCGATGTGGTCAGGATGACCAGAAAGACCATCGGGACCAAAACTCAGCCATATTTGGGGCCTGACCTCCCGAGAAACAGACAGGATATGTGTGATCATCGGCTCTGGTTCGGATTCCTGTAAGTGCCCGTCGGCGTAATCCAACAGACGCGCTGGCTGGATGCCCAAGGTGGTGCAGGCACAGCGCAGTTCGCGCTCACGCACGGTGGGCAGTTCCTCGGGCGCGCACAATGGCGGGCCGCCACATGAACCGGCCTCGCCATGTGTGAAGGTCAACACTTCAACACGGATGCCTCGCCGTGCCAGCAAAGCCAGCGTCCCGCCGGGGCGGAAGGTTTCGTCATCGGGGTGGGCGAAGATAGCTAGGAGCGTGGGCAGGTAGCCAGCCATTCTCTCCCGATCAAGCATGTCAGTCAGCCATCAGCGCGGTGGTTAGAAAAGTGGTGATCTCTGCCTCGCTGGGGATGCGCCCTGAGGCGACCAGTTTTTCATTGATGACCAGGCCGGGAGTCGAGAGGACGGGGTACTTCATGATTTCGGCATAGTCGGTGACTTTCTCGATTTTTGCCTCGATGCTGAGGGCGTTGACTGCCCGCTCGGTCAGATAGGCCAGTTTCTGGCAGTTGGCGCAGCCAGGACCGAGTACTTTGATGGTAAGCATGGGAACCTCCAGGTGAGAGAATAGAGAGTAGAGATTAGTGTGCAGGTATGACTTTCACGGCATTGCGGCGATTCACCAGCCAAAGCAGCAAGGTAAGCACTGCCAGGAAGGCCAGGAGATAGATCGCCACAAGGCCGAGGCTGGCTCCGTCCACCCAGGCGCCGTAGATGAGACCGGCCAGGGTGCTGAAGAGCGCCACCCAGCCCACGTACGTCCAGGATTTGAGTTTGCCGATGATGGTGGAAATGATGAGGATGCTCTGCAGGCTGAGTTCGGGATCAGCCATCAGGTAGGCCAGCAGCGGGCCGCGGTGCATGCCCAGGCTGAGGAACATGTTGGCAATGGGCACTTCCACCAGCGTCGGGAAGTACATGAACACGCCAAAGATCACGCCTGCCAGGTTGCCGAGCAGGGTGTTATGCCCAGCCAGGGCTTCTATCCAGTCGGGTTTGATGATCACCCGGATGACGCCCACGGCAAAGACTCCCGCTACCAGAAGGGGGAAGATCTGCTTGACGAAGCGCCAAGATTCCCACAGCCAGTTGCGGACTTCATCGGGGCCGAGCGAATTACGCATCATCATGCCCAGGATAATGAGCGCCAGCAGTACGCCCAAGAATTTGCCGTTGATGAGAACTTCCAGCCCATCCGCGCTGGGTTTCATCCCCAGTGCAGCGATCAGCAAGGTAAATGCGGTCAGGCCGAGTGCGATCCATGTCCAGGTGTTAAAGCCATCATGGATGCGCTCGAAACCGCGCCAGGCAGACAGGGCGGTGAGCAGCAACAGGCCGATGAGAATGGTGCCTTGAGCAGTGACGCCTTCCTCGCCCTGGCTGGCATCGAAAGGAACCAGGTTGTAAAGGAAAGCCTGAAATTTATCTATGCCGGAGACGGGCAAGGTGAATTGGCCGTAGGTATTGGTCAACAGCCCGACCTTGAGCGTACCGGAGAGCAGTAATGCCACTAGGATGAGCAGAAAAACCAATGCAGCGCGGCGCATCTTGCCTTGACCGGCGAAGAGCGCATCGGTCTCTTTGTCGTGAGCCACATCCTCTTTACGGAAAATGAGCGACATGATCATGCCGATGCCGATGCCGAAGGCCAGCGAAAGGAACAGGCGGGCAAAAGCCAGGTCAGCGCCGATCACGCCTCCGGTGTAGATGAGTGCCAGGATGTTGGCTGCCGGGGCAAAGAACAAAAAGGTGATGGCTGGGCCAATTCCCGCGCCCTTTTTATAGATGCCAGCGAACAATGGTACGATGGTGCATGAGCAGACCGCCAGCACCGACCCGGCCAGCGCCGCCGCTGGATAGGAGATGAACTTGGGCGTGTTGCGCCCCAGGAAGCGCGTGACCGCCTCTTTGGGGATGAGGGCGGTCATCGCCCCGGCGATGTAGAAGGCTGGCAGCAGGCAGAGCAAGACGTGCGCAGCTAGGTAGGCAGCCAGGTTGCCCAAACCACCTTGGAGCAACTTCAGCAGAAGATCGGTGACAGCATTCATCGTCTATCCTTCGAGCGTTGTTTCAAGAGTAATGCGGCGGTCTGAAAAATCGGCGTCCGCCAGCAGCACCGGACATTCATCCAGTGTTCGATTCTGCTGGAGCAGGTTCACCGCGAAGGCCATGCAGGTGGCCTCGCCGCATTGCTTGCAATTGGTCTGCGGCAGGAGCGACCAAACGTCGAGCGGGCGTGGGGTACGCTTGGAGGTGGTCACGGCGACCAACTCCGCTTTATGTTCCCAGACAGCATTGATGCTCTCAGTAAGGGCGGCAAACAGTTCAAGCCCTTCTTGAACGTCCTTGACCTGCGTAATGTGCACTTCCTCGTCCTGGATGGTCAGGAAACCCGGCTGGCGGCGGAAGGTCAGGGTTCGTCTCTCCGGATTGTAGGCAATGATGCTCGGCAGCGTTGCCAGGTACGGGATGACTTCATTGAGCGGGCGGAACGGCTTCCCGATCACGATAATCTTGCCCGGCTCGGCCAGGCAGGGGAGGGTGCGCGTCAACGTGATAGAGTCGAGGAAGTTCATTTCTTCTTGGACGGATCGCCTGTTACCTGGATATCGCCCGTACCGGGGACGTTGATCCGCACTCTTCAGCCGCCTTCGAGCAGTTCGCGGGCTTTGCCTTTGAAGTGGGTTTGCAGGAAGAGCAATGCGCCCTCAGCGTCCTCATCGAGCAGGATCCGCATCAACTCGATAATGTCGGAATCTTCCAAGGCTACCTGAAGAGCTTTCTTCATGCTCCCTCTCGCTTACAACGGCAGTTCGGACAGCCGCAATCCGGTGAAGGGGCCAGGTCTGGCAACGCCGCGCCTTGCATTACAGCCGCCTGGCGGATCAGCCCGAGCAGGGCAGGGTCATTCAGCCGGTAATGGATGTATCTTCCCTCACGGCGCGCCAGAAGGATGCCCGCTTTTCGCAAGGCCATCAAATGCTGCGAGAGGTACGCCTGCCGCCAGCCAAATGTGGCTTCAAGGTGGCAGACGCAAGTCTCGCCCTCACCAATCGCCAGCAGGATTTGCAGCCGGGCGGGCTGGCCGATGGTTTGTAGGAGAGATGCTATTTCTTCGATGGAAGATATATTCGTCGCCATGAATATATTATACCCCCGCTCAACTGGCAGATTAGTGCAGAATGTCACCTGGATGCTAGCGCGTTGTCATTCGGGAAGAGGCCTGTAAGCATCATAAAGCCGCTGTCGGAGGCTCGCGGCGAAAGGAGAACCGACCCCAAAGGTGGTAAAAAACAGCCGCACTGATAAAACCTATTGCCAGGTTGCTGGTCCAGATGGTCAAAGTCAACACCAGCAAGGCTATCAGCCACTCACGCAAGCCGCGCAAGTCGCGCGCCAGCAGCATGTGCTGCCCGCCCACATAGGCCAGCAGGACACCCAACACCTGGAACGGGATTAAACCGAACAGGCTCATGCTGGCTCCTCCGCCGGCCAGGCCGAGGGTCAGGAAAAGGATGCCGATCATCAACGGTGCACCGCCGGTGCGCGCTCCCAGTCGGTAGTGAGCGGTCAATCCCCCACACCCGTGACAGAGCGGGATTCCTCCAATCAGTGCAGTGATGGCATCGTTGAAGCCCATCGTCAGCATCAATTTGCGCTCGGTGACGCTGCTGGCTTTTTCGCCGAAGTATTGCCGGGCGGCGTCGGCGGTGGCGTAGATGGAGTTGCCCAGGCTCAAGGGGATTTGCGGCAGGGCCAGCAGGACGAATCCCTGCCACAATTGCCGCCAATCGGGAACCAGCGGCAGCAATTTGGGCAAAGCCAGGTGGATGGACAGGGGTGGTAAACCCAGGTGGATGGAGGAGATAACGATGCCAAAGACAACTGCGGCAAGCGCCGCCAAGTCATGCCGCAGGAACACGAACAACAGCAGAACGATGACTGCACCACCAACCAGCAGCCAAAGCCAAGCAACCGTCTGCCCGAAGAGTACCAGTTCGCTCTCCCATCCTTTCGGCGGGACATTGACAAGTTTCCAGGCGGATTTAAAGAGCAGCCAGGCCAGGCCGAGTTGTATGCCGCGTACCACGGCTTTGGGAAAGGCTTTTTGCACCCAGCGGTCAACCCCTGCCAGGCCCATGCTGAGAAAGGCAGCCGCATTCCAGATGGCACCGGCAACGATGATCACCGGCGGTAATCCCAACGCCAGCGCCAGCGCCGCAACGGACTTAAGCGGTTGGACGGGGATGGGCAGGCGATAGACCAACGCCGTCAGAATGTAGGCCAGACCGATGCCGACAAAGGCGGCTGTGGCGTCCATGCCGTTCAGGGAGATGAGCGCCAGTACAAGTGGGAGCATCACACCCAGATCGGCCAGCGCGCCGGAAAATTCAGACAGGTTAAATCTGAAGCCGGGTTTTTTCAAATCCAATGACGCTTTCCACATCCTGTGTTTCTACTTCGGAGTCGCTGTAGAGGCAGACTGTGTCCACCCGCTAGAATCTTAAATGTTTGACGGTCAACCCGTCGTTGATGATCTCGCTGAGCGAGTCGATCCCGATGCGCAGGTGCAGCTCAGCGAACTCCTGGGTCACTGCCCGGTCGCTTTCGGCGGTTTTGACGCCCTCCGGGATCATCGGCTGGTCGGAAACCAGCAGCAGCGCGCCGCTGGGAATCTTGTTATAGAAGCCGGTGATGAAAATTGTCGCTGTCTCCATGTCCACGGCCATGGCGCGGATGCGGCGCAGGTAGCTCTTGAACTCCTCGTCGTGCTCCCAGACACGGCGGTTGGTCGAGTAGACTGTACCAGTCCAATAATCGCGGTGATAGTTGCGGATGGTGGTTGAGACAGCCTTTTGCAGGTTGAACGCTGGCAATGCAGGGACTTCTGGCGGGAAGTAGTCGCTCGAGGTTCCCTCGCCGCGGATGGCGGCAATCGGCAGGATGAACTCGCCAATGCCGGGCTTCTCCTTCAGCCCGCCGCACTTGCCCAGGAACAGGCAGGCCCTCGGCTGGATTGCCGAGAGCAGGTCCATAACGGTGGCGGCATTGGCGCTTCCCATCCCGAAGTTGATGATGGTGATCCCATCCGCGGTGGCGTTGGGCATGGGCTTATCCGGGCAACGGACTGGCGTGCTGTGCATCCGCGCGAACATGTTGACGTACTGGCTGAAGTTGACCAGCAAAATATACTTGCCGAACTCTTCGAGCGGTGTGCCGGTGTAACGCGGTAGCCAGTTTTGGACGATTTCTTTCTTCGTTGTCATACTGCCTCCCAGAATTAGCATAGCCCTAATTGGCCGTTTGCGCCATCTGAGCGGAGGGTATCGCGGCCTCTTCGTCAAGGGCTATGGAAGAACCCGGCCAGCCACAATGGTCAGGTCGTCTGAAACGTTTTAGTGTTGCTATCTACCAGCCTCGCAAGTAATCTGCAAGTATGGAAACCAACTCAATCGGGCGGCGGATTTGGCTCCCAAACTTGGTACAGTCCCAGCGAGCCGGTCATACCGTCCGCCCGGAATGTCTCACGGACCCGGAAGCGGCTGGCCGTGGCCAGGGTCTCCAACTCCGCCTCGTCAAACTGGTGCACGTAGCGCAGCCCGCGTCCGCCGGAGCGCCAGTCGAGCAGGTAATCGTTGGGGTCAACATCGGCCTCGCTCAGGCCGGCTTCACGCCAGAGCTGGATGCGTCCGCGCAGTTTTTCGCTGTTCAAGAATTGCCACTCGGAGTGGATGAATTGTCCGCCGGGGCGGAGCAAGGCGTGGACTTTGTTGAGGATGCGCACGCGCAGTTCGCGAGAAGGAATGTGGTGGAAGATGGCAAAAGCAGTGATCAGAGACCAGTGTTCAGTGATCAGTTTCCCGTCCCAATCGGGAGAGGTCAAATCGGCCTGAGCGAAGGAAAAATTCACGGGCAGGCCGCCTGTCTCGGATAACAGCGGCAGGCTGAGGTCCAGGCCCGTGTACGAGCCGCGATGTCCGCGCCGGGCTAGCTCGCGTGCCAGTCCGCCGTTGCCGCAGCCCAGGTCGAGGATGGATTCGTCCCCTGTCACTCGTTCCAAGATCCGCTTCACGCCCGGCTGGAGTCGCTGACGCGTGGACGAAAACTCCCGCCCAAAGGTCTGGTAGAATTGCTTATTCAAAGTGATCAACTGCTCGGCTGTGGCTGTGTCCATAAGCAAATTATATCCTTTTCGTCTGTGTTCGTCTGTGGCTAAAAAGACCAACTGGAACGACTTACGCTCCCTGCCCCCCGAAAAACTGGCTCAAGCGCGCTGCGCCTTGGAAGATGTGCGCGCTGGCAAGTCGGTGGAAGCCGCCCTGCGCAACCATCTGTGGAATGCCGCGCCGCTACACAAATCGGCGCTGGTGGCGGCTTACAAGGAAATGGTCGAGAGCGGTGAATGGGAGGCCGACCCCGCGCTGCTGACGCGCATCCGCCTCAAGCCGGTGCGGACGCTTTCCGGTGTGACCACTGTTACCGTGCTGACCAAGCCTTATCCCTGCCCCGGCCAGTGCATTTTTTGCCCGGATGAGGCGCGCATGCCCAAGAGTTATCTTTCGGATGAACCCGGGGCGATGCGCGCCGTTGAGCACGACTTCGACCCGTACGCGCAGGTGTGCTCGCGTCTCGAAGCGCTTGCCTCGGTGGGACATCCAACGGATAAGGTGGAATTGCTGATCTTAGGTGGGACCTTCTCGGCTTACCGGCGAGATTATCAGGAATGGTTTGTGATGCGGTGTTTCGAGGCGATGAATGCTCCTGCCCCCAACCTCTCTCCCGATTCCGGGAAAGGGGCGGGGGTGAGGGAAGTCCATCTCCTCAACGAATCCGCCGCGCACCGCAACGTGGGCCTCTCGGTCGAGACGCGTCCCGACGAAATCACGCCGGACGAGCTGGCCTGGTTCCGCACCCTCGGCGTGACCAAGGTGCAGATGGGTGCACAGAGCCTGAATGACCACATCTTGGAATTCAACAGACGTGGGCACACTGTGGCCGAGACACATCGCGCGGTCGCATTGCTGCGCGCCGCCGGGTTCAAAATCGTGCTGCACTGGATGCCCAACCTGCTCGGCGCGACGCTCGATTCCGATCACGCTGACTTCCTTCGTTTGTGGGGGGGACTGTGTCCCGACGAGATTAAGATCTATCCGACGCAGTTGCTGGAAAATGCCCCGCTCTATGAAACCTGGCAACGCGGGGAATACAAGCCGTACACCACCGAGGAACTGGTCAACCTGATTGCGGATGTCAAGCTGACCATCCCGCGCTATTGCCGCGTCAATCGCGTGGTGCGAGACATACCTTCGACACACGTGGTGGCTGGCAACAAACGCACCAGCCTGCGGCAGGACGTTCACGCCGAGCTGCGGCGGCGTGGAACGAGCTGTAATTGCATCCGCTGCCGGGAGGTGCGCAGCCAGACTGTAGAGACAAGTGCACTGGCGTTAGATGATCTGACCTATCTGGCTGATGGTGCGGAGGAGTATTTTCTTTCATTTGTAACGTCGGAAGATAAGGTCGCCGGTTTCCTGCGCCTCTCGCTCCCCGGTCCCGATTCCCCAGCCACTGGCCTGAAAGACCTCGAAGGCGCGGCCATTATCCGCGAAGTGCACGTGTACGGGCAGTCGCTGGAGGTAGGAAAAGAGCAGAATGGGGCGGCCCAGCACGCCGGTCTCGGCACGCGGCTGCTGGAAGAGGCCGAAAAGACCGCCCGGGGGCACGGCTTCCGCCGGATGGCAGTCATCTCGGCGGTTGGGACGCGGCGATATTATCTCGGCCGCGGGTTTGAAAGAGGAAAATTGTATTTGGTCAAAGGCTTGTGAAATCGGTGTGGTTGGGAGCTTGCTCCTGACCACACCGATTTTAATGCGGCTTCTTTTCCCACACTTCTACAGCTTGACGGATGGCGGCCTTGACCTCCGGGTCAGGGACAGCATCTATTCCCTCGAAACGCTGTAACCCGATCGAGACGATCACGCCGCCTTTGGGCGATTCCTGCAGGCTAATGCCTCTGCCTGCTAGCGGTGTGCCGGCCAGCCGATCTTGCAGGATTTGATCAATTTGCCCCACGATGTTGAAGGGCGCGACGACCGGTTGTTCAGCGTTTTGCTCTTTAGCCTTGGCGGGGGCGGGCGGCATCCCTGACTGTTCCAGGCCGGTGCGAGTAGGGGTCGAATCCGGCGCGGCCTCCAGCCAGGGGCGCAAATCGAGCAGGAGATTGACCAACCTGCGAAGCTGTTCGGGTTGCAGCTCTTCCTTACTTTCGATTTTTCGGCCGTCCATCTCCAGAGTTATTTTCCCAGCGCTGGTGCGCCAGGCGCGCAAGATTTCGATCTCGCCCTCCGGAGGGGAAACGGGCTCATTCGTGGCTGGCTTGGCGGGTGGCTTTTCCTTCTTGGAGCTTTTCAGGCTGGCCTCCAATAAGCCGATCAAATAGCCGATAATCAGCACGACCACCAGCAAGCCAATTGATGTGAGATTCCATACCATAGTCAGACTCCCTTGAACGACTGACAGTTCGGACAAAAGTGCGTCCCGCGCTGCCCCACAGTCAACCGCTCGATTTCTGTTCCACAGACCGGACAGGGTTCTCCATCGCGCCCGTAGACGCGAAAATGTTTCTGGTACTCGCCACCGCGATAGACCCAGTCGATGCTGGCGCCGTTGCTGCGGATACCCTCCTCGAGCACGGCGCGCACGGCCCGCCACAGGCTATCAACCTGCTCCGGCGTGACTGAATTCGACTGCGAAAGAGGGTGAAGGCGCGCCATGTGCAGGGCCTCGTCGGTGTAGATATTGCCCAGGCCGGCAATGAAGCTCTGGTCGAGCAACAGCGGCTTGAGCAGGCGATGGCGCTTGTGCAAGCGTTCGTAGAAGGCTTGCGGTGTGAAGGATGGGTCAAGCGGCTTTGGGCCAAGCTCACCCAGCACCTCGTCCGGGTCAGCGGTCAGCCAGACGCGCCCGAATTTACGCGGGTCATTGAAGATCAAGGAGAGGTTATCAGAAAGAGTCAAAATCAGGCGGTCGTGTGTTTCATCTCGTTAATGGCGCGCTTTTCGAGGACCTCGTGGAGCTTGCCGTAGCCCCAGTTTGCGCACATCTCCGAGTGTGCGATATACTGATTGATAGCTGTTAGTTCGTCGGCTAAAAGGAAGTTGAGTCTTTCAATTATTTTATCGTTGCCTTTCATGGGAGTCCTCCTTACTCATTGAACATCTCACCTACGCTGCGCCCTTCATGGGCGCGGCGGATGACCTCGCCCAGCAGCGGCGCGACCGAAAGAACCCTCAGCCGGTTGCCCAACAAAGCGTGCTTTTCGGGCGGGATGGGAACAGTGTCGGTGGTGACGAATTCGGTCACCGGCAAGGCTGCCAATCGTTCGGCGGCGTCCGCAGAGAAGACCGGATGGATGAAAATGACGTACACGCGCTGTGCGCCGCCCTCTTTGACGAGAGAGACAGCCTGCGCCACCGAGCCGCCGGTATCAATCTCGTCATCCACCAGGATCACATCCCGGTTTTTTACACTGCCGATGATGGTCAATGCCTCGGCATTGGCATTGTTGGCCGCGCGGCGCTTTTCGATAAAGGCAATGGGCACGTCGAGGTCCGAAGCGATGTTGCGGCCTTTTTTAGCGTAGCCCAGGTCCACGGTCACGACGACTGGATTCCTCAAGTCTGGCCGCAGGGTCTGGTTGACGTAATCGGTGATGAGATGGGAGGTGGTCAATACGTCACCGGGGATGGAGAAAAAGCCCTGGACTTGTCCGGCGTGCGGGTCGAGGGTCATGTAGCGATCCGCACCGGCGACCTCGATCATATCCGCCACCAAACGGGAAGTGATCGGGATGCGCGGCTGGTCTTTTTTGTCCGAGCGCCCATAACACAGGTAAGGGATGACCGCGGTGATGCGCGCCGCCGAATCCAGCCGCATGGTCTGGAGCATGATCAGCAGCTCCATCAGGTTCCGCTGGACAGGAGCGGAGGTGGTCTGGATCACATATACGTCTTGTCCGCGCACGCTGCCGTGCAGTTTGACGAACAAGTTGTCGTTGGGGAAGAGAACAATGTCCCGCCCGCACAGTTCCTCGCCGAGATGGTCGGCGATCTTCTGAGCCAATTCGGGGAAGGCTGTTCCGGCATACAACTTGATGCCGCCGTAAACTCTCATCTCATGCGAACGCGGGGACATGGCTACTCCATTCCACGGCGGGCCTCCCATTCTGAACGCAAGACGCTCATGATGAATTCATCCTGGTACTGGCCGTTTTTGTATCGCCCTTGTCGCAGGCTGCCTTCGAGAACGAAGCCAGCCTTTTCGTAGGTGCGGATGGCGCGCTTGTTCGGCTCGTAGACGTGCAGGTAAATACGGTTCAGGTTGAGAGTCTCGAAGCCATGCTTGAGCAGCAGGTGCATCGTTTCCGTGCCATAGCCATGATCCCAGATGGATTTGTCCCCAATGAAGAGGCCAACCTCGGCAGAGCGGTTCGCCCACTGGACATTATGGAAGCCGCTGTTGCCGACGAGCCGCCAGCCATCTCCAGCCTGGATTTCGATCGCCAGCGGTTTTTCTTCTGGGGGGAGCTCGGCCAATTTTTCGAACCAGCGATTCTCATCGGCAGTGGAGATAGGCAGCCGCATCATCAGGTTCTCGATCACCTCAGGGTCGTTCAACCAACCGACAAATAGCGGGATGTCCTCCCGCTCCACGCCGCGCAGACGGATGCGTTCACCGCAAATCATGCCTGCCTCCCATTCACCAACGCCTTGACGGCCTCCCATGGCGAGAGCTGGTGTTCAAAGACCTGAGAGAGTACTTTCTCGTAGTCGGTTGTCAGGATGCCAGCACGGAACTGTGCTGCCAATGTCTCCAGGGTCAATGCCTCGACCTCGCGTTCCAGGCGGGCGCGCTCGCGTCGCGACCAGTCTCCGCTTTGGCGCAGGTGCTCCCTGTGATCAGCGATGGCTTCTGCCAGTTCGGCGGAGCCTGTCGCCTGAATGGCGATGGTGCGCAGGATAGGAGGAACCCATAGATTTTCAGATAGACCCGCGGGAGCATCCAGGGTTTCAACCTTGCCATGATGCAGGAAGTTGCGCCGCACGGGATGCGCCAGTTCGAGCATTCCACGCAGGGCGCGTTCGGTGATTTCCACGCCCGGCTGGTCGGCTTTGTTGAGCACCAAGATGTCGGCAATCTCCAAGATGCCTGCCTTGATGGCCTGGATGTCATCCCCGAAACCTGGCGCCTCGACCACCAATGTGGTGTGCGCCAGGCGGGCGATGTCCACTTCCGCCTGCCCCGCGCCGACCGTTTCGATGAAGATGATCTCGTAGCCGGCCGCGTCGAAGATCTGCGCCAGGGCGGCAGTAGCGTGGGCCAGACCTCCCAGCGAGCCGCGCGAGGCCATTGAGCGGATGAACACGTCTGGATCGCCGGCCAAGTCGCGCATCCGCACCCGGTCGCCGAGCAGCGCACCGCCAGTGAAGGGACTGGTCGGGTCCACGGCGACGATGGCAATGCGCTTCCCCGTGTGCTTGCGGTAATACAAGGCCAATTGGTTGACGAGCGAGGATTTTCCTGTCCCGGGCGCACCGGTCACGCCGATCAGGTGCGCCCTGCCAGTATGGGGGAAGAGGACGTCGAGGGCAGCGCGGCCTTCAGTAGTGTCATTCTCCACCTGGGTCAACAGTCGGGAGAGCGCCAGGCGATCAGAAGAAACGGCATCAACCAGTGTCATCGCTAGATCCTTACGCAGTACGTTTTGAGCAATATGAAAACGTAACACGTACTGCGGAAAACGTAATTACTTCTTGCTCAACACGGCCTTCCGAATATCCCGCGCGATATCATCGGTAGAGGTGCCAGGACCATAGATGCCGGCAACGCCCATCTTCTTCAGGGGTGGTACGTCTTCATCCGGGATGATACCGCCTAGGAACACTTTGACGCGCTCCAGGCCGTTGGCCTTGAGCAGTTCGAACACGCGCGGGACGAGTGCCATGTGCGCGCCGGAAAGTATGGATAGCCCGACCGCGTCCACGTCTTCTTGAAGGGCAGCTTCTGCGATCATCTCCGGTGTCTGGCGCAGGCCAGTGTAGATGACTTCCATCCCGGCATCCCGCAGGGCACGCGCGACCACCTTGGCGCCGCGGTCGTGACCGTCCAAGCCGGGTTTGGCGACTAAAACGCGGATCTTTCGTTCAATCATGGTTCCCTCACGTGAAAGAATCGTGTTTTCTCAATATATAAGTGAGGGTGGGAGTGTGTGAGCAACGAGGCTGCCCACACACTCCCCACCCCCCCAGTTTCTTGAGATGAAACGAAGAATCTTCAATTGCATTATACTATGGCTACTTGACCTGTTGCGCGTGAGGATATAAAATCAACCAAACGCTCATCTGTTCTAGGCGATTTGGGTTGGATTAACTGTAATGTAAGCTTGGACTTGGCGTGGATATGCTATACTGGTGGCGTATAGGTTTGCAATGCAAACGGAGAACTTGTCTGACTTACGTGCTTCGTGGCCTTCCTGGGCTGACTTCCTTCGTCGCCTGGGGTTGGAAAACCTGGCAGCCTGGGCGTTGGAGGCTGCTGGGCCACTGACCACGCTTGGCGCTCAGGCGTTGTACATCGGGGAGCCACTCTTGCGTCCGGCTTTTTCGAACGCCCAGGTCGGCGCGCTGGCGCACCTGCTTGAGGATGACGAAGAGATGCGGGCGTTCGTCTCTTTTCTGCGAGAGGAAGGCAAAGCATGAACTGGGTCGGACTGGCCGGCTTTGGCTTGGTCATTCTCAGCGCAATCTTGATGGCAGGACTGGCGTTTCTGCGCCGAAATTCCACGCCGGTGTTTCGTGAGATCACGGCGTTTGCTCGCCTGCGCAAAGCCATCGGCTTGTCCGTGGAAGAAGGCAGCCGCCTGCATATCTCGCTGGGACGTGGGGGACTGACCACGCCGCAGAGCGCGGCTGAACTGGCTGGCGTGGAAGTGTTGCGTCGCATCGCCGAGTTGACCTCGGCCAGCGACCGGCCTCCGGTTGCGACCTCGGGCGACGGCGCGGTGACCATCCTTTCCCAAGACGCGCTTCTGGCCTCCGAACAGGCTGCCTTCTCGACCGGATATGACCCCGCCGCCGCACGCCTGACCGGCTTGACTCCTTTCTCCTATGCCGCCGGCGCGCTGCCAGTGATACAGGACGAAAACGTCTCAGCCAACGTGCTTATCGGGAGCTTCGGCGTCGAGGTGGCATTATTGACCGATACCGCCGAGCGGGGGAACACTTCCACAATGGCAGGCAGCGACAACCTGTCAGCCCAGGCCATCCTTTACGCTAGTGCGCAGGATCCGCTAATTGGCGAGGAATTATACGCGGCCGGGGCGTACCTCAAGGCTAGGCCGTTCCACACTGCCAGCCTGGTTGTCCAGGATATCCTGCGCTGGTTGATTGTGATCGTGATCCTGGTTAGCGCTATCCTTAAACTGGCAGGTGTGCTGTGAAGCTGAAAGGGCTGTTCTCCACCGCCATTGCCATTACAACTGGCCTCATCGTGCTGGTGGGATACTTTGTTATTTTGCCCCCGCTGCTCGACTTGCGCATCGCGATCTTGAATTGGTTCATTATCCTGGCGGCGGTCGCCCTTTTCGTTGGCCTTTTCAATCTTTTGTCTGTCCATGCCAATAAGCTCCGCAATAAGGAGAAGGGTGGAATTTACAGCCTGATTCTGATCCTTTCTCTGCTCGTCACGCTGATCCTTGGGTTGTGGTTGGGGCCGGATCAACCTGTGATGGCCTCGATCTTCAATGCAGTCCAGTTGCCGGCCGAGGCCAGCCTGATGGCCTTGTTGGCCGTCACGCTGACATATGCCTGCATTCGCCTGCTGCGTCCCGCGCAATACGCGGGGTTGCGCAGTCGCACCAACCTGATCTCGGCCATCTTCCTGGTCACGGCCTTATTGATCTTGCTGGGCACCGCGCCGCTCCCCTTCGTTGGCTACGTGCCGATCTTGAGCGACCTGATCCGTCCGTTCATTGCCCAGGTGTTGGCGGCGGCCGGGGCGCGCGGTATTTTGATCGGCGTCGCCCTGGGTTCGCTGACCACTGGTCTGCGCATCCTGTTTGGCGCTGACCGGCCCTATGGCAGCGATCCCTCCAGAGGGGGAAAGTAATGGCTGAGTTACGCTGCCCGATGTGCGGCAAGCCCAACTCCGATGAATTGGAGAAGTGTGCGTCTTGCGGGGCACGACTGAAACCATTGGTGGCCTCTTCACCTGAAGGTCACCCGCCGATCCATCCCGGTGAAGAGCCGGTCAAGGGAAAGACAACGGAGTTTGAGAGGATTCCCCCGGTTTCTGGTGAAAAGGAAACGATCCAACCAGGCGAGGAACCAACCAAGAAGGATACCGCCGAACTGGAATCCGCCTTGCCCTCCTGGTTGCGGGATTTGCGTGGCCAGGAGGGTCAACCTCCTCCGGCAGAAACTGCGAAACCTGTCGCGGACGAGGGCCTGCCACCTGCATCTGAACCAGAATCCTCCCCCCAGCTTTCTGATGTAAAACTGCCTGATTGGCTGGCTGGTCTGGATTCCGGTGCGGAGGAAGAGGGAGAAATTCCGGAGTGGCTTGCAAGTATCCGTGACCAATCCCCAATCCAGCCAGGGACGCCGGCCGAGGAAGAGCCTTTCCTGCAATCGGAGGAAACGGACTGGCTAGGACGCTTGCGCCAGGAAGAGGAAGGAAAGCCAGCACAGCCAGCCGGTGGAGTGCCGCCCTTCTCACCCGGATCCAAGCCAGCAGCGGCTCCTCCACCGGAGGGCCTACCGGCTTGGTTCCCAGACCTAAAGGGCGAATCTGCGCCTGCTAAGCGCGAACCCGGTCTTCTCCCCCCTGACGAGACAAAACCCTCTGAAGAGCTGCCTGGCTGGCTGGCCGATATCCATGCCGAGCCAGACAAGGGGCTGGCTGCGGCGCCTGCTGAGGGGGGGCCTGAGCCGGTTGAGGAGCTTCCCGAATGGCTGGAGAAATTGCAGGCCGAATCAAAAACGCCAACGCGCGAATTACCGAATGTAGAGGTACCCTTTGAAGAATCGCCGGATTGGTTGGCAAAATTACAAGCCAGCGCCTTCACGGAGGAGAAA
>CAYZIQ010000057.1:0-6958 GCA_964478375.1 uncultured Chloroflexus sp.
CCTCCGGCTCCTCCCCCCATTTTGAAAAAATGGGGGGAGGAGGGGTGGGGGGCGGGGGCATCATTGCCCTCATCAAACCCCAGTTCGAAGCTGGGCGGAAGGAGACCGCGAAGAACAAAGGTGTGATCCGCGACCCCGTGGTGCATCGCCTCGTGCTGACGGACATGCTGACCTTCGCGCAGGGGCAGGGGTTCGCGGTGCGCGGGCTGGTACGCAGTCCTGTGCTGGGACCGAAAGGGAACGTGGAGTTTTTGGCCTGGCTGGGACTCGGCGGGAAAGACAGGATTGATTTACCCGCCTTGGTGGAGCAGGTTCTCAAATGACGACCCAATTTCTCGTCGGCACTTCCGGCTGGACATATGACCACTGGAAGGGAACCTTTTACCCTGAGAAACTGGCAAAGAGCCGGTGGTTTGACCATTACGCCACGCAGTTCCCAGCGGTGGAGGTCAACGCCACGTTCTACCGGACATTTGCCGATCAGACCTACCACAAATGGCGCGAGCGCGCCCCGGCAGGGTTCACCTATGTGCTCAAGGTTCCCAAACTCATCACCCATCGCAAATACCTTGCTGATGTTGGTGACGAGATTCGCGCCTTCTGGCGTTCGGCGGCGCTGCTGGAAGACAAATTGGGACTGGTTCTGCTGCAAGTGGCCCCTGGTACGCCCTTCGACCTCGAGCGGCTGCGGCAGGCCATTCTGGCTTTTGGCGACCCGCGGCGGGTGGCGGTGGAATTCCGCCGCAGGGACTGGCTGAACGACGAGACGCGCGCCCTGCTCGCCGATTGCGGCGCGACCTTCGTCAGCGTGGATTCGCCGCGTACCCGGCTCGTGGACTGGGTCACCTCGCGGGTGGGCTACATCCGCCTGCACGGACGCAGCCGCTGGTATTCGCACGATTACACGCCCGAAGAACTGGACGAAATTGCCGAGATTGCCCGCCGCATGGCTGCCAACGGCGCAAAAACGGTGTATGTCTTCTTCAACAACGATTTCGAGGGCTATGCTCCCCGGAATGCACTTACCCTGATGACCCGCCTCCCGACGCCCGACCGCGCGTGAGAAATCTGTGGCTAAAATCGGGTATACTTCCCCGCGCCTATGCCCTCTCACATTCGCAATTTCTGCATCATCGCCCACGTGGACCACGGCAAGTCCACCCTCGCCGACCGGCTGCTGCATCTCACCGGCACGGTTCCGGAGCGCGACACCACCGAGCAGATCCTCGACACGATGGACCTGGAGCGCGAGAAGGGCGTGACCATCAAGGCCTCGGCGGTGCGCATGAACTACACCGCGCAGGATGGCAATGCCTACGAACTGAATCTCATTGACACCCCCGGCCACGTGGACTTCGGCTACGAGGTCAGCCGCGCCCTGGCCGCCTGCGAAGGCGCGCTGCTGGTGGTGGACGCCAGCCAGGGCATCGAAGCCCAGACCCTCGCCAACCTGTATCAGGCCATCGAGGCCGACCTGGTTATCATCCCGGTCATCAACAAGATTGACCTGGTCACCGCCCGCCCCGACGAAGTGGCCGAAGATATCGGCAGCCTGCTCGGGGTCCCGCCCGAAGCGGTGATCCGTGTCTCGGCCAAGGATGGGACAAACGTCGCTGCCGTGCTCGAAGCCATCGTCCAGCGCGTCCCGCCGCCCAAAGGCGACGACAGCCTGCCCCTGCGCGCCCTCGTCTTCGACTCGCACTACGACTCCTACAAGGGCGTCGTCACTTACGTCCGCGTGGTGGAAGGCAAAGTCGCCGCGGGGGAGGACATCCGCATGATGTCAACCGGTGTGGACGTGAAGCCGATCGAGGTGGGGATTTTCGCGCCGTTGATGAAACCGGTACCAGGTCTCGCGGCGGGCGAGGTGGGTTACATCGCCACCGGACTGAAGACGGTCCACGAGGCGCGCGTCGGGGACACCATCACGAACACCCAGCGCCCCGCTGCGGGACCGCTGCCTGGCTACCGCCATCCCAAGCCGATGGTCTTCGCCGGGGTGTATCCCGCCGAAGCGGACGACTACCTGAACCTGCGCGACGCCCTCGACAAGCTCCAGTTGAACGATGCTTCGCTGGTCTTCGAGCCGGAGACCTCGCAGGCGCTCGGCTACGGATTCCGCGCCGGGTTCCTGGGCTTGTTCCACATGGAGATCATTCAGGAACGCATCGAGCGTGAGTACGACCTGGACGTGGTCTTCACCGCCCCGACCGTCGCCTACGAGGTGCTGCTACGCGACGGCACGACGAAGATCGTGGACACTCCCGCCGACCTGCCCGAGGAGGGCGACATCGAGGAAATCCGCGAGCCGTGGATGACCATCGAGATCATCACGCCAACCGAGTACTACGGCCCGATCATGGAGCTGGTCACGCGGCGGCGCGGCGTGTTCAAGGGGCCGGAGTATCCCGCCCCGCACCGCGTCCAGTTGAATTACGAGATCCCGCTTTCCAAGATCATCGTGGATTTCTTCGATGAATTGAAGTCCCGCACGCGCGGCTACGCCTCGCTCGATTACCAATTCCTCGAGTACCGCCCGGACGAGTTGCAGAAACTGGAAATCCTGGTCAACGGCGAACCGGTGGACGCGCTGGCGAGCATCGTCCACAAAAAGGACGCCTACCACAAGGGCCAGCGGATGATCACCAAACTCAAGGAACTCATCCCGCGCCAGTTGTTCGACGTGGCGATTCAATCCGCCGCGGGCGGGCGGATCATCAGCCGCGCTAATGTCAAGGCCATGCGCAAGGATGTGCTTGCCAAATGCTACGGCGGCGACATCACCCGCAAGAAGAAATTGCTCGAAAAGCAGAAGAAGGGCAAGAAGCGCATGAAGATGATCGGCAACGTGGAAATCCCGCAGGAAGCGTTCATGGCTGTCTTGAGTCTGGAAGAGAAGAGGAGTAACAAATAGTAGGGGCGGGTCTGTGCGTTTCACCCGCGGTGGGGCGCCCGCTCGCAGACCCGCCCCTACTGGTAAACCTGTTATGAAGAATTTCTGGAAATCTGCCCGACGCTGGCTGCCCGGCGTGATCATCAGTCTGATCGCCATCGCGGCCATCCTTTATTTTGTTGACCTCCAGCGCTTCGTGGACGCGCTCCGCTCGGCGAATTACGGACTGCTGCTGGCGTTCGCTGCCTCGTCCGTGGTCTGGCTGGCGGTGCGCGGCATCGTCTGGCGGACGCTGCTGCGCGGCCGCGCCCGCTATCGAGACGTGTTCCTGACCTTGAGCGAAGGTTACCTGCTGAACAACTTCCTCCCGTTCCGCCTGGGCGAGGTGGGTCGCGCCTTCCTGCTCGGCCGCAAAGCGAACCTCGGCTTCATGGACGTGCTCTCCACCATCGTCATTGAGCGTGTGGTGGACCTGGCCTTCTCGGCGGCCATCCTGCTCAGCGCGGTGCCGTTCGTGGTTGGGGCGAACAGTGCGGAACCGATCGCGCTGGTTGTCGGCGCGCTGGTCATCGTGGGATTGGTCGTGCTGTATGTGCTGGCGCGCAACCGCGACCGCGCGCTGTATCTGTTCGACCGGTTGACGGCGCGCCGGCCCAAACTGCAAAAGATGGGCGAAGATTTCCTCGCCCCGCTCTTCTCCGGCCTCGCCATCCTGACCGACGGCTGGCTGTTCGTCCGCTTCCTGCTGTGGATGGCCCTCGATTGGGTGATTTCCATCCTCCAGTTTTATCTTATGCTCCTGGCCTTCTTCCCGGATGCGCAGCCGATCTGGTCGCTCTTTGGGTTGGGCGCGGTGGCCTTCGGGAACGCCATCCCGTCCATGCCAGGAGCGATCGGCACCTATGAGGGCGCGCTCGCTGGGGCGCTCACATTGGTCACGCATAACGAGTCCGCTTCCCTGGCTCTCGCCGTAACTGCTCACGTGTTCAACTATCTCGTTACCGGCGTTATTGGGCTGTATGCCCTGTCTAACGAGGGCGAGACGCTGATGGGTGTCTACGGCCAGTTGCGGAAGAGGCAGGAAGAACCAGTCGAAAGGCGAGACCTATGATCCCTCTTTATGATACGTTGCGTTCCCGCCGATTCCCTGTTGTCAACTGTTCATTGATCGCCGTCAATGCACTTGTGTTTCTTTATGAGTTGAGTCTAGGCCCCTCTGCGCTGGATCAGCTGACGCGCACGTGGGGGCTCATCCCCGCGCGGCTGGTGGCACATCCAGCCACGGTGTGGGTGACCATCTTCACCGCTATGTTCTTGCACGGCGGTTGGCTCCATATTTTGAGCAACATGTGGGTGCTTCTTATCTTCGGGGATAACATCGAAGATCGTATGGGTGGCGGCCGTTATCTTGTCTTTTATCTGCTCAGTGGGGTAGCCGCCGCATTGCTCCAATCTTATTTTCTGCGAAGCAGTAATTTGCCTATGGTCGGGGCCAGCGGCGCGATCGCCGGAGTGCTTGGTGGCTACCTCATCTTGTTCCCGCGTGCCCGCGTTGCCAGCCTGGTGCCGATCCTGTTTATCTTTACCATCGTCGAGGTTCCGGCCACGATCTTTCTGCTGTTATGGTTCATTTCACAGTTGTTTTCGGGATGGCTCACATTGCAGGGCGCCAGCGGAGCCGGGATCGCGTGGTGGGCGCATGTCGGTGGCTTCCTGTTCGGAATGTTGGCAGTCAACGTCTTTGCGCGCCGGCGCGTGTATTACCAATAACATTTTTGGAGAAATCATGTCGCGTAATTACCTTGTCACCGGTGGGGCCGGGTTCATTGGATCGAACTACGTGCGCCGTCTTTTGGAACGTGGCGAGAAAGTGACCATCTACGATAATCTCAGCCGGGGTGGCGCGTCGCGCAACCTGGCTTGGCTGCGGGAGAAGTTCGGGGGAAACGCCTTCAGGCTCATCGTCGGCGACGTGCGCGAGGCAGCCCTTTTGGCGGAGTCTAGCCGCGAGGCGGAGGTCATCGTCCATTTGGCGGGGCAGGTGGCGGTGACGACCTCCGTCACGAATCCCAGGGAAGATTTCGAGGCCAACGCGCTCGGCACGTTCAACATGCTGGAGGCGGCGCGGCTGAATGGGCGCAGGCCGGTGGTGATCTATGCTTCGACGAACAAAGTCTACGGTGGGATGGAGGATGTGCCGGTCGTCGAGCGGGTGACGCGCTGGGAGTACGAGAACTTGCCCTTCGGCTGCCCCGAAACGCAGCCGTTGGATTTTCATTCGCCCTACGGTAACAGCAAAGGGTGCGGTGACCAATACACGCGCGACTACCATCGCATCTACGGCTTGCCAACGGTGGTCTTTCGCCAATCCTGCATCTACGGCCCGCGCCAGTTTGGCATCGAAGACCAGGGCTGGGTGGCGTGGATGACCATCGCCGCGCTGACCGGGCGGCAGATCACCATTTACGGCGACGGCAAGCAGGCGCGGGATGTGCTTTACGTGGACGACCTGCTGGATGCCTACGACGCCGCAATTGCAAGGATTGACACGATCAAGGGGCAGGTCTACAACCTCGGCGGTGGGCCAGGGAACGTCATGTCCATCTGGGCGGAGTTCGGCCCGCGGCTGGAAAAACTATTGGGTCAACCCATCCCAGTGGCGCGCGGCGACTGGCGTCCCGGCGACCAGCGTGTTTTCTACGCTGACATTCGCAAGGCGGAGCGCGAGTTGGGTTGGAAGCCGAAGATTGGCGTGGAAGAGGGGGTGGGGAGGTTGTTCGAGTGGGTGAAGAAAAATAAATTGCTGTTTTGATCGTGCCAGTTCCTGCTTCGCGTGCTATAATTTTTGCGGAGGTTGCCTGTGGCTGCGGTTTATGTCCCTGCGGTCAATCAGCGGAAACGCATCCCTGAAAGAGCCATCCGGGATGTGGTACGGCAGATTGCGGAGAAATTCCATCCGCAGAAAATCATCCTGTTTGGTTCGTATGCGCACGGCAAGCCGCGTCCCGAAAGCGATGTGGACTTGCTGGTTGTGATGGACACGCCGCTGAAAGAGACCAGGCAGGCGCTCCTGATTGACAAAAGCCTCGAGCGGGATTTGTTCGGGCTGGATTTGATCGTTCGTACGCCAAAGAACCTGAAAGAGCGGATTGCGCTGGGTGATTCTTTTTTGAAGGAAATCGTTGCGCAGGGAAAAGTGCTGTATGAATCGCCTGACCGCTGAGTGGGTGCAAAAGGCCGAAGACGATTTCACTGTGGCGCAGAAAATGCTGCGCGCTCGCAAGCGGCCAGTCTTCGATGCGGTTTGTTTCCACTCCCAGCAGTGCGCAGAGAAATATCTCAAAGCGTTCCTGCAAGAGAATTCCCGCGATATTCCCAAAACCCATAAACTGCTCGATTTGCTCAAACTCTGTAAGGAAGTTGACAGCGGCCTTGAAATCCTCGTTTCCGACTTGCTGGAGGTGGAGCGGTTTTCGGTAGATGTTCGTTATCCGGGAGTGAGTGCGGACAAAGAAGAAGCCAGGACCGCACTTCACGCGGCTGTCGTAATTCGCGAATTTCTGCGACAGAAATTGGGGTTGAGGTGAGTTGGCCTGGAAGCCGAAGATTGGCGTGGAGGAGGGGGTGAGGAGGTTGTTCAAGTGGGTGAGGGAGAATAGGGAAATGTTCCGGGAACTGCTGTAAAAATTCGGAGTTGTACTCCGAATTTTCGTTGTATTGTGATTGACGTAACATCTATCTTCAGGAATACCAATATCCGCGAAGTTGGAAACAAACTGGTGGGTTATAATCTGGCAGTCCTAGCCTATGACGCACAATCCCGCTTCCAACAACCCGGCCCGTTCCACCACCCGCCGCCTTGCCCTTTCGTTCAGCATCACGCTGGCGTTCGTCATCGTCGAAGTTGCGGCGGGAGTGTTCGCCCATTCCCTGGCCCTGCTGACCGACGCGGCGCACAACTTCACCGACGTGTTGGCGCTGGCCCTGACCTGGTGGGCGCTGTGGGTCACGGCCAAACCGGCCAACTCCGGCAAGACTTACGGTTATCACCGCGCTGGCATCCTG
>CAYZIQ010000057.1:7058-17544 GCA_964478375.1 uncultured Chloroflexus sp.
GGCCAAACCGGCCAACTCCGGCAAGACTTACGGTTATCACCGCGCTGGCATCCTGGTTGCGCTGATCAACTCAACCACGTTGGCACTGATTGCCTTAGGCATCTTCTACGAAGCCTACAAGCGCTTCGTCTCGCCGCCCGAAGTGCAGGCCGATGTGCTGATCGGAGTCGGCGCGGCAGCGGTGGTCGTCAACCTGGTCACGGCGCTGCTCGTCCGGCGCGGCGCGGAGAATGACCTGAATCTCAGGTCCGCGTTCCTGCATCTGATGGGCGATGTGCTCTCGACGGTCGGCGCGGTCATCGCCGGCATTGTCATCCGCTTCACCGGGCTGAATTGGTTCGATCCACTGGTCAGCGTTTTCATCGGCCTGCTTATCTTGTGGAATGCCTGGGGCATCCTGCGCGAGTCGCTGGAAATCTTGATGGAAGCCACCCCTGCCGATGTGGATATGGATGCCCTCCAGCGCGATATGCTGGAGGTGGAGGGCGTGCGCGGCGTCCACGATCTACACGTCTGGAGCATCACCAGCCAGATGCGCTACCTCTCGGCGCACATCCTCACGGACGATGTCACCGTCAGCGCGGGGGCAAGAATCCAGGCGGCAGTCGGACAGATGCTGGCGGACAGGCACCAGGTCCGCCACGCCACGCTGCAATTGGAGTGCGCCGAGTGCGCCAACAACGGTCTTTATCATAACTGAATACTGCTCACTGAACACTGGTCCTCATGCGTATCCTCACCGTCCTCACCTATTACCGGCCCCACACTTCCGGCCTGACCATCTACGCCGAACGGCTGGCGCGCGCGTTTGCCCGGCGTGGACATCAGGTCACTGTGCTGACCACGCAGTATGATAAGTCTCTGCCGCGTGACGAAATGTTAGATGGCGTCCATGTCATTCGCGTTCCCGTGGCCGTTCGCATCAGCAAGGGCGTTCTCGCCCCGACCTTTGGCCTGGTCGCCACCAAACTGGTCTGGGAGCACGATGTGATCCAGCTCCACCTGCCGCAGTTCGACGCGCCAGGCGTGGCGTTCCGCGCTCGTCTCTTTGGCAAGCCCTCCTTGCTGACCTACCACTGCGACCTGCGCTTGCCGCTCGGCCCCTTCAATCGCTTCGTCAACCTGGTGGTCAAATTTCAGAACAATATGGCGGGTATTTTAGCGAATGCCATCGTCACGTACACCCAGGATTATGCTGACAATTCATCGTACCTCTCGCGTTACCGCCACAAGTTGACTCCTATCCTGCCTCCGGTGGAGCTGCCGCCGCCCGCGCCCGGCTCGGTGGAAGCGTTTGGGCGCGAGCATCACGTCGCCGAGCGGCGTCCCGTGATTGGCATGGTGACGCGCTTCGCCGCAGAAAAAGGCGTGGAGGTGCTGCTCGACGCGCTGCCGGCCGTGTTGGAGAAATACTCAAATGCACAGGTGTTGTTTGCCGGTCAATACCAGAACGTTCTCGGCGAGCAAGCTTACGCCGACCGGCTGATGCCGCGCATCAGGAAGTATGAGGATGAAGGTTATTGGAAGTTCCTCGGCAACCTCAGTCAGCTCCAACTTGCCGCTTTTTATCCCAACGTGGATGTGCTTGTTGTCCCTTCATTGAATTCGACCGAGGCTTTCGGGCTGGTGCAAATCGAGGCAATGATGAACGACGTCCCGTGTGTAGCCTCGGCGCTGCCAGGCGTGCGTCAGCCGGTGCGAATGCACGGGATGGGCAAGGTGGTGCCGATCGGTGACCCGTCCGCGCTGGCGGAGGCAATGTTGGGAATCCTCGCCGAGAGAGGAAAATACCGCTGTGACACAGCGGCACTGGCGCGGCTCTACGCCCCCGACACCGTGGCGCAGGAATACGAAAAACTATTTGAGAAGTTGATAACGTAGGGGCGGGGCTTGCCGTCCCCCGCACCTGCGGTTCGGGGCAGGTGTCGCACCGGCGTGCCGCCGGTGTTCGCCTGTCCTGGCGGCCAGGCCAGGGCGGCACGAACGGTGTCCCCCGCCCTGGGTGACCATAAAGGTCGCCCTACGGGATGACCTTGAACCCCTGTTCGCGGAAGTGCTCATCGAAGGTGAAGGCGGTGTCAATTCCCAGACTGCTCATGGTCTCGAACGCGGAACAATCCACCAGGCTTACCCTGCGGCGGTTCACTTGGAATACGGTCTTCATTGCGGAATTGTGCTGGTCTTCGTCCACCCATTCGGTCTCCAGAAACGGCAGAATTTTCTTCTGGAAATCACGAACTTTTTCGAGGCCGAACCTTTTTTGGACGATAGCCATGCTCTCAACAATGACGTAATTGTTGGTCCACAAGATGCGGTCCTCTTCGAGAAGATGCCTCCACATTTGTGAGGCGGGCAGGTGGTTGATGTCGCCTGTGAAGAGGAGGGCTACGAAGGCTGAACTATCCACGAAGATCATCTTCGATTGCCTGAACAAAATATTCATCGTGGTTGATGGAAATGTCGGTCTTGCCCTCGATATCCTGAAATTCTTCGGGATGCGCATCAATGTAATCCAAAAACTCCAGCGCCCTCCGGCGTTTTTCTTCCCGCTCGGCGGTTTTATCGGTCACCACCACGTACTGCGCCACCGACTCGCGCACCAGTTTGGCGACGGATGTTTTCCTCGCCTTCGCCAGTTCTTTCAGTGCCTCGATCTGCTCGTCGGTCAGTTGAACCATCATCCGTTTCATCGCGACGCTCCTGACTGCTATCACTTTTTATGAATGTGCTATCATTATATCATGCCTGACAAGGATTTTCTCTCCCTTCACCTGCGTGACCTGCCCTACTTCCGCGCCTTCATCCGCGCGGTGGAGGCGTCCTTCTACCAGACCCTCGACCTGCCTGCGCCGACCCTCGATGTGGGCTGCGGCGACGGTCACTTTGCCTCGCTAACTTTTGCGCGCAAGATCCAGGTCGGCCTCGACCCGTGGCACGGGCCGATCCACGAGGCGAGGCGACGCGGCTGTTACCGCCTGCTGGTCGGAGCGGAGGGTGGAGTGATGCCTTTCACGGATGGCTATTTTGCCTCGGCTTTCAGCAACTCGGTGCTGGAGCATATTCCGCATGTGGAGCAGGTGCTGGCCGAGACCGCCCGCGTGTTGAAACCTGGCGCGCCATTCTATTTCTGTGTGCCGAATGAACGCTATTTCTCGGCATTGTCTGTCTCGCACTTGCTGGGGAAAGGATACGCAGATTGGTTCCGACGCATTTCGCGCGTCCACCATGCCGATGGGCCGGAAATCTGGCGGGGGAGATTGGAAGAGACAGGTTTCCGGTTGGAAAGGTGGTGGCACTACTTTTCCCCGTCCGCCATGCGCACGTTAGAATGGGGACACTATTTCGGTCTGCCGTCGCTGGTGGCGAAGAAACTGACCGGCAGGTGGGTTATCGTCCCTGCAAAATGGAATCTCTGGTTGACCGAGAAATTCGTCCGCCGGTACGCCTCCACGCAGCCAGTGGAAGACGGCACATTCACGTTCTATGTTGCTAGACGGAGATAAATCGTAACGCGTAAAACGTAACTCACTACGTTTTGCGTTTTGCGGATTATGCCATGCCCTTCGACGAAAACTACTTCAGCACCAACACGTACAAAGACGTCTCCTTTGCCCGCTACAGCCAGTATTGGTGGTCGAACAGGTTTTATGCTATTCTGGCGCGGCGATATGGCAAACGGGGTGCGCGTTTGTTGGAGATCGGCAGCGGACTCGGCCATCTTGTGGGACAGTTGGAAGGGACTTTCGAGACCGTCGCTGTGGATGTCAACCATTGGGCGCTCATGCAGTCGTTGAACGTCACACGTCACACGTCACACGTCGCTTCATCTGCCGAAGAACTCCCATTTCCAGATAACGTCTTCGGTGTTGTCATCATCAAGCATGTTGTTGAACATTTGTCGCAGCCCGAGAGAGCCATTGCCGAGATTGGGCGGTTGATGCAAAAAAATGGCATCCTTATCTTTTCGACGCCGAATCTCGATTCGCTGCTCAAGCCGCTCAAAGGCGAACAGTGGATTGGTTTCCAGGACCCGACACACATCTCGCTCAAGCCGCCCGCCGAGTGGCTGGGAATGATAGAATCAGCCGGTTTCACGCCGCTGCGCACTTTCGCCGATGGTTTCTGGGATGTGCCGTATATTTCCCTCGTGCCAAATATATTGCAAAAGCTATTTTTTGGCTCTCTTGGCGGCTTTCAGGCCATGACTGGCTTTGTCTTTTTGCCGTTAAAATGGGGCGAGAGCATGTTGGTAGTGGCTCATAAAACGTAATGGATGCGAACATGGAAGGACCGAGCGTTTTGGATTACATAAAATCGAGGTTGAAATTCTGGCAAAGGAGGGAGAAAATCAGCATTCCTGCCGCGGAGATCAAGGGCGGAGTTGGCAAAGCTGCTGCGCCTGCCGAGCCTACGATTTCACAACCTTCCGGCCTGCAACCCTTCGAGCTGAACTTTGGAGAGAAGCATGTAACGGCCTGGCCCTGGCGCTCCCTGCTAGCTCTTGCCCTGGCTCTCGGCGGACAGCGCGCTTTCGAGCCGAGTGTACGCTCACTTGGGCTGGGCCTCGTGCTATATTTTGCAGCGGCCGGTTTGCTCATTTGGGCTTATCGGCGCGGTGAGTGGACGCTCGCGCAGCAGCCTATCTCTCAATCCCGTGAAGACACGTTCAGGATAAAGCGGATTACTTTTTTCGCTTCGGTCGCTCTGGCGATCGTAGCCTTTCTGGCCCTCGGCGGTAACCTGTTCACGCCTTTTAACGTGACTCTGTGGGCACTGGCGCTGATTTTGCTGCTAGGGTCTCTGTGGCAGCGCGACCCCGGGGCGGAACCGTTCTGGAAACGTTTGTGGACCTTCTTGCGACAGAAAACCTGGCAGATCCGGGTCACCCCCTGGACATTACTCGTGCTGGCAGTGGCTGCTATCGCGGTCTTCTTTCGCGTCTATCAACTCGATCAAATCCCAGCCGAGCCGTTCAGCGATCACGCTGAAAAAATCCTGGATGTGTACGATATCACCCAAGGTCAGACGCGCATCTTTTTCCCGCGCAATACTGGTCGCGAGGGCTTCCAGATGTATCTGACCGTGGCCGTGGCTGCCATTTTTGGCACTGGCTTGTCATTTCTCAGCCTGAAGATTGGCACTGTGCTGTGTGGACTGGCGACGCTGCCCTACATGTACTTGCTTGGCAAAGAAGTCGGCAACCGGCGCGTGGGGCTGTTGGCAATGTTCTTTGCAGGCATTGCCTACTGGCCGAATGTCATCAGCCGGGCTGGGCTGCGTTTCCCACTATATCCGCTCTTTGTCGCGCCAACGCTCTATTACCTCCTGCGCGGTCTGCGGACCTCGAGGCGCACTGATTTCATCCTTTCTGGCCTCTTCCTCGGTCTGGGGCTGCATGGTTATAGCCCCTTCCGAATCGTGCCGTTTGTGGTGGTAATAGCGGTCGGGCTGTATTTGTTCCATAATCGATCCAAAGTTGAGTGGAAACAAGCTATCATTTGGTTGAGTTTGCTAGCGCTGGTATCGCTATTCGTCTTTCTTCCGCTGCTCCGTTATGCGTTGGAATTTCCACAATTCTATAATTACCGTGCCTTTTCGCGCTTGGGTGATGCCGAGAATCCCCTGCCTGGCCCGGCCTTGCAGATTTTCTTTTCGAATACGTGGAACGCACTGCGGATGCTGAACTGGGACAACGGCGAGATCTGGGTCCATTCGGTGCCCTATCGCCCGGCGCTGGATGTAGTCTCCGGCGCGCTGTTTCTGATCGGCTGCACCCTGCTCATGGCGCGCTACTTGCGCCGCCGCCACTGGCTGGACCTGTTCCTGCTGCTCTCTATCCCGTTGCTGATGCTGCCCTCGATCCTTTCCCTGGCGTTTCCAAAGGAGAATCCCGCTCTCAACCGCGCTGCGGGCGCGTTGGTGCCGGTCTTCCTCATCGTGGCGCTGGCGCTGGATGGTCTCGTAGCAGGTATAGGGTCCGGTAAGTTCCGCCGCGCCGGGGTGATACTGACCTGGCTGGCGGTCGGCGTGATGCTGCTTTGGTCCGTTTCCCAAAATTATGACTTGGTTTTCCGCCAGTACAACGAACAGTACCGGGCCGGAGCGTGGAACACGTCTGAGATGGGCGCGGTCATCAAACAGTTCGGCCAGACCTACGGCTCGACGGATAATACCTGGATCGTGCCGTACCCGTATTGGGTGGACACACGCCTGCCGGGGGTTTGGGCGGGTGTCCCGAACCGGGATTTCGCCGTTTGGCCGCAGGATTTGGGGACGACAGTTCCGGTCAGCGGCGCGAAGCTGTTCATCGTCAATATTCAGGACACAGATTCGGTGGATACGTTGAAGCTGCTTTACCCACAAGGCGCGCTCAGCCGCTATAAATCCGCGACAGGAATCGAAGGCAAAGATTTCATGATCTTCTTTGTGCCTCCACAATAGTTCATCATTCGAGGCGTAAAGAGGAAAAGTCTATGGAGAATAGAGCTTTATTGGCATCGCATAATGAGAATAAATGGGCATGGATCTATGATCTGCTGCTAATCGTCGTCCTGCTGGCGGGCGAGTATTTTCGTTTTACTGGCTCGGATTGGGGACAACTCGAATACCAGCACCCCGATGAAGATTTCTTCACCTCGGTGACGTCAGCCATCCAGCCGGTGCACAGCCTGGGGCAATACTTCAACACAGCCACCTCCACCTTGAACCCTTACAATATGGGTGCTGGTTTTTATGTTTACGGCACGCTGCCGATTTTCATGGTGCGCTACGCGGCCGGCTGGCTGGGGCAGATGGATAACCTGCGGTTGTTCGGTCGCTGGTTCTCAGCCGCGATGGACTTGGGTACGGTTGCGCTGCTCTATTTCCTTGCCCGGCGTTTGTATGGACGGCGCGTTGCCCTTCTGGCGGCAGCGTTCTCTGCCTGTGCGGTGATGCAAATCCAGCAATCCCATTTTTACACCACGGACAATTTCGTCACGTTTTTCATGACGTTGGCTCTTTTAATAGCAGGGTTCATTGCGACGGGGAAATGGAAAGAACCAGTCGAAGTGAGACGAGAAGTGGCTGAGGGAGGAATAGGACTGATCGAAGGCGGGCAGGAAAAAGGTATATGGGATGTATCGCTCATTTCTCGTTCTCTATCTCGATTCTCCCACAATCAATTGACATGGCTCAGCGCGGCCTTTGGGCTGACGCTCGGCATGGCGGCTGCTTCCAAAATCAATGCCGCGGTGCTTGCGGTTGCCCTCCCGGCAGCGCTAGCAGTGCATTACTTCCGCAAGGGGGAAAGGCCGCGTTCTTTTTACCGTTTCCTCGCCAAAACGTTTGTCTTCATGGTCGTCGGCGGGGTGATGGCACTGTTGTCGTTCCGCGTTTTCCAGCCTTATGCATTTTCCGGTCTGGGCCTTAACCCGGACTGGCTGAAGAATCTCAGCGAACTGCACGCCCAGTCCAGCGGCCAGGCAGATATGCCCTGGAATCTCCAATGGGTGCGGCGTTCGCATTTCTTTTCCTTCGAGAATCTGACATTCTGGGGTCTTGGTCTGCCGCTCGGCATTCTCGCTTGGACCGGCTTCCTGTGGATGGGCTGGCGTATCCTGAAGGGCGAGTGGAAACAGCACGCTCTGGTATGGGGCTGGACGTTGATCTATTTCATCTGGCAATCACTTCAGTTCAACGCCACCATGCGCTACCAGTTGCCGGTCTACCCGCTGCTGTGCATGATGGCGGCATGGGTCGTCTTGCAGCCAGTACATAACACGCAACATGCAAGACGCAGTATGAAGTATCTAGCACGTATTCCATACTACGCGCTCCGTGTTGCCGGCGTGATCGTTCTACCCGCTACCGTTGCCTGGGCCTATGCTTTTACCAGCACATATACCCGGACTGAACCGCGGATCGCTGCGTCGGACTGGATTTTCCAGAACATACCCGGACCGATCACCTTACACATCCAGCAGGCGGATGGTACGGTCTACAATCAGCCGCTGCCATTCTCTCCAAATCCGGCGAATCCCAATATCCGCGTGGATGCCCCGTATGATGCGACTTTCATCGCCATGCAAACCGGCATGGTCCAGGACATCGTTCTCGAACATGTGGCGGATAGTGCGAGCGCGGGAGTGCAGACCCTCGGCTTGACTTTGTCTTCCGCTGCGGGTGAGACGCTCGTAACCGGTTCCGTCGAGGCGGATTTCGCTCCCTGCGTTGACCCGAGCGGTACATCATATACCGTCCATCTCAGCCAGGCAGTTCCTCTGACGAGCGGGCAGGCGTACTTGCTCCATATCGAGACAACCGGCGGTTCGATGGTCTTGAGCGGCGCATCCTTCGCCAATGAGACGGACTTTGATTACCCTCTGCCTTTCCGCATCGGGGGCTACGACCCGTTCGGCGGCATCTACCGCGGCGACTTGAACCTGCAGGTCTACTGGCCCGATAACGCCGACAAACTGACCGGTTACCTGAGCACACTAGATGCAGCCGATTACGTTCTTATTCCCACCAACCACCAGTATGGCCAGATCACACGTCTGCCCGAACGCTATCCGCTGACGACCGTCTATTACCGCGAACTCATCGGCTGCCCGTCGGATAAGGACATCATCTGGTGCTACCGCGTCGCGGAGCCGGGCACTTTCCACGGCGATCTCGGTTTCGAACTTGTCGCCACCTTCGAGGATTATCCAAACCTCGGCCCGCTGGTCATCAACGATCAGGCTGCCGAGGAGGCTTTAACTTTCTACGACCATCCGAAGGTGCTCATCTTCAAGAAGACTGCTGACTATGACCCGGCGCGCGTCCAGTCCGTGCTCGGTACGGTAGACTTGAGCCACGTCGTCCACCTGACGCCCAAGCAGGCCAGCACTTACAAAGACCTGATGTTGTCCTCCGAGCGTCTGGCGACCGAGCAAGCAGGCAGCACCTGGTCGGAGCTGTTCAGTTATCAAGATTTGCAGAATCGCTATCCGTTCATCGGGCTGGCGCTGTGGTATCTTACCATCTTCGCGCTGGGACTGTTGGCCTATCCCATTGTCCGCGCCGCGCTGCCGGGCTTGAGCGACAAGGGCTACCCACTGGCGCGCGTCGTTGGTCTTCTTCTGTGGGCTTGGTTCGCCTGGATGGGTGGTTCGCTCGGCCTCACGTACAGCCAGGCGACCATCGCGGCCGCTCTGGGGTTGATAGCGCTGATTGGAGGGTGGCAGGCTTGGCGTCAACGCGAGGGGCTGAAACAAGAGTTTCGTGAACACTGGAAGTATTTCCTGATGGTGGAACTTCTCTTCCTAGCCTTCTTCATGTTGGATTTATTCATCCGCCTTGGCAACCCCGACCTCTGGCATGACCCGGATGGCGGCGAGCGTCCGATGGATTTTTCCTATTTTAACGCCGTTCTGAAGAGCACTTCTTTCCCGCCTTATGATCCCTGGTTTGCAGGCGGTTACATCAACTATTACTACTTCGGTTATGTGATCGTCGGCACGCCGGTCAAGCTGCTGGGCATCGTCCCCTCGATTGCGTACAATTTCATCCTGCCAACACTTTACGCCTGCCTGGCGTTGGGCGCGTTCTCGTTGGTATGGAACTTGCTGGCAAATGGACGGGAAGCAGCCTGGTCAACCTGGAGGTCGTTCTTCAGGGGGAGAGTCTTTCTTGGAGGAGTTGCCGCTGCGGCCGCGCTGACCCTGCTCGGCAACCTCGGCACGGTGCGCCTGTTCTACCGGGGTTTCATGTGCCTGGCAGCCCCCAGCGCGCAGCTCGGAGAGTACAGCGTCCACGATTGCATCATTGCACCGGGAGTACCGCCGATTGATAAAGCCAACCTCATCGCCCGCATCTGGTGGGCGATAAAGGGCTTCTTTCTGTCCCTGAGTGGCCCGGTTCTTCCCCTGACGAACCGCGAATGGATGATGACGCCCAGCCGTGCTCTGCCGGGCACCTCTGGCGATCCCATCACGGAGTTCCCCGCTTTCACCTTCCTGTGGTCTGACCTGCACGCCCACATGATCGCCTTTTCGCTTACCGTGCTGGCGATTGCCTGGGCGCTCTCCGTGTTGCTGGCGAAGGGCAGGTGGAAGAGCCGTCTTGATGCCTTTTTGGGGCTTTTCCTCGGCGGGTTGACCATCGGCGCCCTCAAGCCGACCAACACCTGGGACTTCTACACGTACCTGACCCTGGCCGGCATTGTGCTGGCCTATGCGTTCTGGCGTTACGCTGACGTGGCGCAGATCCGCCTGCCGCTGTCGGAGTGGAACAAGCGTCTCCTCTTGGCGGCCGGCGCGGTCGCCGCACTGGTGGGGCTGTCCATGCTGCTCTACCAACCCTTCACGCACTGGTTCGCGCAGTCCTATAACCAGATCGATGCCTGGACGGGCGGACGCTCGAACATCTCCTCGTACCTCGTCCACTGGGGTGTGTTCCTGTTTTTCATCGTTTCCTGGATGACTTGGGAGACGCGCCAGTGGTTGGCCGAGACGCCCGTCTC
>CAYZIQ010000058.1:0-1440 GCA_964478375.1 uncultured Chloroflexus sp.
GCTGGGCAACCAAGGTTCAAAGATGGCATTCATCCCAGAATGAGGCAAGCCAGAAAAACAGGCAAGTTCTCTGCTGCCGATTTCTCCTTTGACAAGTCGAAACAAACCTACTTCTGTCCGCAAGGCAAAGCATTGACCTGCCACGCCCGCAGCCAGCTCAATCGCTACAGAGTGTATGATATTTACCGCGCCCGCCAGGAAGATTGTGCCAGTTGCCTATTGCGGTCAAGCTGTTTGAGTGGGCCGAGCACACCTCGCAGGTACTTGTCGGTCAGGGTGGATGGCAAAAAGCCCAACTTGATCGATGAAATGAAAGCCAAGATAGACACTCCCCAAGGCAAGCAGATCTATGCCAGGCGCCTGGCCATCGTCGAGCCGGTATTCGCCAATATCTGCGTTCAGAAACGCTTGGATCGCTTCACCTTGCGCACCAAGGCCAAGGTGGATGTGCAGTGGAGATTATTTGCTCTGGTACATAATATCGGCAAAATCCACACTTATGGGATGGTTAACTGAAAGTCTGTCATTGGAGAGGAGCGCGCCCGGCTATGAACAGGTGGACAAAACGGATATTTCCCCAATAGCACGTTGAGGCCCTGTGTTTGGGTATAATTCGCGCAGTCATAATCATGTTTTTCGACAGTCTCGTTAGACGGCGGCGCAAACGCTGCAAACCAATTGCACAGCAACCTTTATTATGCTAGAATCTACTGCAATCGCATCGTTGGGAACTGGACAACATGCCAACTGTACCAATAAAAGGACCCTACCGGTTTTTCTTCTACTCCGGTGATAAAGACGAGCCGCCTCATGTCCACGTAGAACGAGAGGGCATGAAAGCCAAGTTCTGGCTCAACCCGGTTCGCCTGCAAAGCAGTGGCAGGTTCAGTCGAAGTGAAATCAATCGCATCCAACGATTGGTCGAAGCAAACAGAGCCTATCTGTTGAGGAGTTGGGATGAGTTCTTTAGCGATTGAAGTCCGAATTGTGGCCGTACAAAACGTCACCGTGACCGATGACACGCTCATGGTTGACTTGGTTGACGGACGCACAATCTCCGCGCCTCTGGCATGGTATCCCCGGTTGTTGCATGGGCAGCCCGAAGAACGGAATCACTGGGAATTGATCGGTGAAGGGGAAGGTATACACTGGCCTGACCTAGATGAAGACATCAGCGCCGAGAACATCTTGTTCGGGCAGGCTTCGGGTGAGAGTCAACGTTCATTTAGTCGTTGGTTGGAAGAACGTTCAAGACAGGGCAAACCTTCTTATCCGCTGGAAGCGGCCTAACCCGCGCTTGCAGCCGGCGCGCTACACGCGCCGCGATTAGTGGTACTTGGCTGTTGTGTCACCGTTCGCGTTGTATCGCGCCTGGCCTGTGACCGCGCGCGGCTGACGCCGGCCGTTCAGCCTCGCGGACATGATTGACTCGAAATAGAA
>CAYZIQ010000058.1:1540-17382 GCA_964478375.1 uncultured Chloroflexus sp.
TCACCCTCTTCAGCACCTTCTCCTTTCCCACGATCTCCATGCTCTCGAACAGCGGCGGGCTGACGGTTTGACCGGTCACCGCGACGCGTAGAATGCCGAAGACTTGACTGGCGCTCAGGCCGAGGTCTTCCACCAATTTTCGCATGGGCGGCTCGGCGGCAGCGGGCGTGAGCTCCGGCAGCGCCTTCAGGATTTCATAAGATTTGCAGGCAATGTCCGCGGATTGCGCCGCGGTCAGGTTCTTGCCGACGAGTTCTTCCGGTTTCGGCGTGACGGTCTCGCGGAAGAACCAGGCTGCGAACGGGATGCAATCGTCCAGCGTGACGAGGCGCTCGCGGATGAGCGGGATGATGCGCGTCAGCATGGAGTCGTCCACGGAAAGATGCTCTCGGAGAAAGTAAGGCTTGAGACGTGCGGCCAGGTCCTCGGCCCGGAGCGCGCGGATGTGGGTCGCGTTGAAGTGGTCCAGTTTGGCGAAGTTGATCGCGGCCGGGGAGGGCGTCAGATTGTGGATGTCGAAGCGTTCGATCATCTGGTCGAGCGTCATCACATCGTCTTCCGAAACGCCCCAGCCCATCAACACGATCCAGTTGAGCACCCCTTCGGGGATGTAGCCGAGATCTTTTAGATCGCCGACGAAAATCGAATGGCCCTTAATGGCCTCGGCGGCTTCGCGCTTGCTCATCTTGCCTTTGCCGGAGGGCTTGAGGAAAACCGAGAGGTGGGCGAAGACCGGCTCGTCCCAGCCGAAGGCGCGGATGATGTGCATGTGCAGCGGCATCGAGGGCAGCCACTCAGAGCCGCGGATGACGTGGGTGATGCCCATCAAGTGATCGTCGAGCATGGCGGCGAGGTGGTATGTGGGCAGGCCGTCAGACTTGAGCAGCACCGAGTCATCGAGGGCGGAATTCGCGGTCATGATCGGACCTCGTAGCAGGTCGGCGGTTTCGATGGATCCTTCCTTCGGCATCTTGAAACGGATCACGTATTTCTCGCCCGCGTTGACGCGGCGGCGCGCCTCATCGGCATCGAGGCTGCGGCAGACTCCGTCGTAGCGCGGATTCTGCTTGTTCTTCATCTGCTCCCGGCGGACTTTTTCCAGCCGGTCTGGAGTGCAAAAGCACGGGAAGGCATGGCCGAGCTCCACCAGTTTCCAGGCGTACTCGTGGTAGACCTCGCGGCGCTCGGACTGACGGTAGGGACCGTTGGGGCCGCCAATGTCGGGCCCTTCGTCGTAGTCAATGCCAAGCCAGTGCAAGCCTTCGATCAGTTCCTGCTCCGCGCCGGGGATGGTGCGCTTCAAGTCGGTATCTTCGATGCGCAGGATGAAGGCCCCCCTAGTGCGGCGGGCGAGGAGGAATGGGTACAGCGCCGACCGAGCCGAGCCGAGGTGCATGCGTCCGGTCGGGGAAGGAGCGAAACGAGTGCGAACAGGTTCAGAAGTCATGAAGATCTCCGAACGTAGGCCGAACTGGCAGTCCGACCTACTACGTAAACTCCAATGACTTGTGGCGGACAACGACGCTTTCCACCAGGCCGATACCGAACACCAACGAGAGCAGCCCGCTGCCTCCTTGACTGATGAATGGCAGCGGCAGACCGCTGACAGGCATCAGATTCAGGTTGACGGCGATGTTGACGGCAACCTGGAAGGATATCAGCACCGCAACGCCATAAGCAAGCAACGAGCCGAAGGTATCGCGCGCCATGCGCGCCGCGCGTATACAGCGATAAATAATGAATGCCAGCAACGCGATCGTAAGCACCGCGCCGACCAGACCGAACTCCTCGCCGATGACCGAGAAAATGAAGTCGGTGTGACGCACCTTCATGAACCGTAACTGGGTTTGCGTGCCATGACCATATCCCTTCCCGAACCATCCGCCGGAACCAAGCGCGATCAGGGCTTGAAGAACGTTATAAGTTGCGCCGTAACTTGCACTTGCCGGAGGAAAGAGGAAGTTGAGAATGCGCTCTTGCTGGTAAGTTTGGAGGAATGGGTAGCCGGCAGCAAAAGCGAGCAATCCAATCAAAATGATAGTGGCAAGATGTTTGAGCTGCAACCCGTTCACCCACACCATCGCCGCCCAGATGACCATGATCACAATGGCATTGCTCAGGTTGGGCTGCAAGAGAATCCATATCACCAGACCCAGGGCAAGAAGCAGACTTTTGGCGATCCACAACCAACCGCGCGGCATATCCTGACTGCGGGCAAAGTAATCTGCCAGGGCAATGATTATTGCCAGCTTGGCAATCTCGGCTGGCTGGATCAGGATCGAACCGACCTGAAACCAACGCGCCGCTCCAAAACGGGCAATACCCGAAAGGTAAAGGATTATTAGAAAGAACATCGTCCCGAAGTAGAGAGCCCGGTTCAGCGATGACCAGTAGCGATAATCCAGGATTGTCACAATGACGATGACGGCCAGGCCGATGCCGACATAGATGATCTGACGGTTGATTTGCGGCAAGAGGGTCTCATTTCCTGCGATGGCAGAGCGGATCATAGCAATGCTGAACGCATTGGCCAGGATAACCGCGCCCAGCAGCCAGAAATCGAAATGCCGCCAAAACTCGCTACGGAACATAGGGATGCTCGGGAAAGTAACAGTATGGAAGGATAGCACCCGGCAATCTATCGAAAACGGGAGCGGGTTGCGTTCCGCAAAGGAATATCAGCTACAAGCCGCTGGGAACGTCCATCCTGGGCTACCGTGATGCTCACCGCCGTGGAGTCGATGTCCACATGACGCGAGATGGTTTCGATCAAATCGTCCTTGAGCGCTTCCAGCTCGGCGGGCGTCAAGTCGGTGCGATCATGGATGAGGACGAATTGCAGGCGCTCTTTGGCGCTGCTGGCGCTTTGCTTGCGTCCAATTATGCGGTCAACAAAGTTCATCTCATTTCCTCCCCAGCAGACGTTGCCACAATCCCTGGGTATCCAGTTCGAGGAACGGCACCTCTTCACCCATCAGGCGGCGGGCGATATTTTGAAATGCCTGACCGGCTTTGCTCTTTGCATCCAACGTCAGCGGCGCGCCCCTGTTCGAGGCTACAATGACACTTTCGTCTTCGGGGACAATGCCAATGAGTTCAATCGCCAGCAGGTCGAGTATATCGTCCACCGAGAGCATATCGCCGCGCTTGACCATTGCTAAGTTCAAACGGTTAACAACGAGTTCGGGCGAGCCTTTTTCTGCGGCCTCCACCAGGCCAATCACACGGTCGGCATCCCTCACCGCTGAGATCTCAGGATTGGTCATCACGATGATTTTATCAGCCCCGGCAATGGCATTATGAAACCCACGTTCAATCCCCGCCGGGGAATCGACCAGCACCCAATCACATTCCAAACGCAATTCATTACACAGCAGAACCATGTCGCTCGGTGAAACGGCAGTCTTGTCGCGCGTTTGGGCCGCAGGGATCAAATAGAGTTCAGGCAGGCGCTTATCGTGGATCATCGCCTGGCGCAATCGGCAACGGCCTTCGATCACATCCACCAGGTCGTAGACGATGCGGTTTTCCAGGCCCATCACCACATCCAGGTTGCGCAGGCCGATGTCCCCATCTACACAAACGACCTTCTGCCCCTTGGCAGCCAGCGCAACGGCGATGTTGGCGACCGCGGTCGTCTTGCCTACGCCGCCCTTCCCTGAAGTTACTGTCACCACCTTTGCTGTCATCTCACCGTCCTGATCTTTCAGGCCCGCCATGGCTCGGCCACGAGAACCCCATCCTGAAGACGGGCGATCTCTGGCTGAACCTTGCCCTTCCGCTTGGGTGACACCGCAATTTCGCCCGCTATGCGCAATTGCGTGGGCGAGAGTTCCAACGCACAAACCATTGCATTCGCGTCGCCTTGCGCCCCGGCATGTACCACACCGCGCAGCCGTCCCCAAACCACGATGCTGCCGCCCGCCACGATTTCCGCGCCTGGGTTGACATCGCCCATCACGACCACCGAACCGGGGAATTCGATCCGCGTGCCCGAACGGAGCGTGTGCGACAGCCAGAGCGCCATTTCACCTGCCACGGACTCCGCAGCTTGCCGGACCTCCGCCGGGCGCGGTTTCGAGATACGGGTTGCCAGACCGAGGTTTTGTGCCGTTTGCTCCGTGATTGGCGAGTCACTCAAAACCGCCCACAAGAAGATGCCGCGTTCGGAGAGCAATTCGCGGAGCGCGGCCAATTCGGCTACGTGCAAGACCTGACTGCCCACGTCCAGCGCCAGGTGGGCGCCTTTGAAGAAAGCCTGCCGCTCGTCAATGGCATTGACGAGGGCTGTTTGCAGGTCCGGCCAGGGTGCCTCACCCAGCTTGACCAGCAGGCCATCCCGAATGCCCTTGATATCAACCAGAGAAGCTGCTTTGCTCATTCCGGCGATTATACTGCCTTTTACTTGGTGAGGAGGCCTCTCGAAGCTACTATCCCCCCGTGAGACCTTGAGCGATATCAATGGCCTTGATCTCGAAGTAGGCGTCCATGACCAGCTTGACAATCGGCGCGGCCACGCTGGCGCCCTCCCCGGCGTTATAGGCAAAAGCGACGATGACGATCTCCGGATCGTCGTAGGGGGCGTACGCAACCGTCCAGGCATGGGTGGGCCACAAACCGAACTGACAGCGGTGCTGCGCCAGGGCTACATCGTCACAGTATTCAGCTGTTCCCGTCTTGCCGGCCACGGCGATCGGGTAGTTCAGGAAAGAAGTTTTCCCGTGGAGCGTGCCGCGCGCATCCATGACAGCCAGGCGCATTCCCTCCTGGATCTTACTTACTACCCAGGGTTGGACCGTCTTCGTCATACCGGTATCAGTACAATATGTGTTTTCACAACGGTAATCCTCTATAACCGGATCGGTGGTAATATCCCAACGCACATTCGGCACGAAGGGGGAGATCTGGTAACTACCCGTGCCAGTCGGCGAGGCGGTGATGGTCAGATCGGCAGGATTCCACCACCACTTCTGCACGTTGCCCTCACCATCCTGAATGCTGCGGATGATGGTCGGCTGCATCAACTTGCCATTATTGGCAATCGTCGCTGCCGACATCAAGACCTGAATGGGTGTGGCAGCAACGTAACCCTGCCCAACGGTGGCGATGTAGGTATCTCCGGTAGACCAGTTCTCGCCTTTGTTGATGCGTTTCCAAGTTGGATCGGGAATCAAGCCGGAGGCCTCACCCAGCAATTCCACACCCGAAGGCTGGTCATAACCGAGGGCGCGCGCGTACTGTTTCAGACGCTCGATGTCAAGCCCCTCGGGAATTTCATCCTTGTAGCCGCCGCCAAGCTTATAGAAACAGACGTTACTCGACCAAGCGATGCAATGCAAGAAGTCAATCTGGCCAAAGCCTTCCGGATTTTGGTCGAAAATCCAATCCACGAAAGGACGCTGGTTTCGATCCGTACATGGCTCGTTCGGTGAGTATTTTTCGCAAAGGAATATTTCACCTGGCGCAGTGATGATCTTATCCAGCGTGATTATGCCCTCGTTCAAAGCGCCGGTCGCAGCGGATAACTTGAAAACCGAGCCGGGTGGATAGGTGGCAGAAACAGCTGTATTCAGCAATGGATGGCGTGGGTCCTGGCTGAGTTGTTGGTAGTAATATGCCGGGATGAAACGCGCCATGCGGTTGTTCTCATACGTCGGATAGGAGACCATTGCCAGGATTTCGCCCGTCTTTGGGTTCATGGCAATGACCACACCGCTGGAGATGCGAATTTTTCCATAATAAGCGTTCCAGGAATCGATCTCGCCAACCAGGGCAGCCTGGGCTGCATCTTGAAGACGAGTATCAATGGTCAAGGTCAGGTTGTTGCCAGCAACCGGCACGACCGGCGGCTGCAGGTTGCCGAGTTCCTGGCCGGCCACGTCCACCTCGACAACACGCTTGCCGGGCGTGCCGATCAAGATTTCATCCAACGAGGCTTCGACGCCCGAGTAGCCGACCTTATCGCGGCCGGGCAGGAAACCCTTATCCCGATAGACCTTCTCCTTATTGGCCGGGATTGGCCCCAAGAAGCCGACTATGTTGGCCGTCAGCGAACCGGTAGGATAATCGCGCACCGGCACGATGTCCACGCTCACGCCCGGCCAATCCATGGCATGTTCGCGGGCGATCATAGCTGTCTTTTCGCTGACGTTGCAGGCTATTTTGACCGGGTCATACGGCGCGTTCGACGCTCCTAGCTCTACCCACTGGGCAATCCCAGGCCCGGGCGTACAAGCTTCGAGCAGTTTTGCATCCTCCACTGTTCCCTGGCTGGCCGGGATGCCTGTCAGAGTCGAGAGTTCACGATAGATACGCTGGGTATCGGATTCGTCATCGGGCAGATCAGCCGGCGTGATGACAATGTTGTACGAGGCGATGTTGCGCGCCAGCACAAAACCGTTGCGATCGTAGATGATCCCGCGCGCCGGCGCGACGCTGATTTCGCGAGTGTGATTCTCCTCTGCCTGGGCGCTCCATTCCGCACCTTGCAAGATTTGAAGATTGAAAAGACGACCCAGAAAAATCGCAAATACCAGGCCGATCACTACATAGACCGTCAAGTAACGCCAACCCTGGAAACGAGAAGGGGATGTGACTGTGGTCATGCTTCCACCACCGCTGGATAGAGCCATCTGGCTAAGTCCCTCATCCCAGCATAAACCGGGATCGCCAGGAGCAGGTTGAGCAAGATGCTCGGTAGGGTGATCAGGCTCAAAGAATCTCCCAAAGGCAGTGGATCGCCCAGAAGTCGAAGGGAAAAGATCGAGAGGATATGCATCACTAAGGTACCGATAAGACTGACGGCAAACATTGCCAGGAGTGGCGCCTGCCAGACACGACGTTGCAGAAGGCGCGCCAGCCCGACAACCATAAGATAACCTGTCAGCGGCACAAACCAGGGTAGGCCGGATACGAAGCCGACCAGCACACCAGCCACCAAAGCCCACTGCCAGGATGTGGTGACACGCTCTTGTAAAGCCCAGGCCGCCAGAATGACCAGCACGAGGTCTGCGCTGCCATACAGGAGATTGATCCGGCTGATCACGGCCGTCTGGAGCATCAGCGCCAACACGAGAACAGGAAACGCTACCAAAGTTGCCATAGCTTATGGAGCCGCCGTCGGAACGAGAGGGGCGGTCTCTACCGGTTTGAAATTCGTGATGACCAGGACGAACTGGAGCTGGTCGAAATTGACAATCGGCTGGACGGCAGCCTGCTGGAACAACTCGTAATCTAATTTGCGAACGCTGACCACCTGCCCAACCAGGAGGTTGGCCGGGTAACCGCCGCCCAAGCCCGAGGTCAAGACGACGTCGCCAGGTTGGACGGTCACATCTTGGGAGATCATATCGAGCGAGAGGTCACCGGTGATCGAACCGATCAGCATAGCCTCGGTCTTGGAATTCTGCAAACTGACATTCACTGCCGAGGCCGGATCGGTGATCAACTGGACGCGCGCCGCGTCGGCTGTGACCGCACTCACACGCCCGACCAGTCCCCGCTCGGTCACGACTGGCATTCCGCGGCGGATGCCGTCGTTCGAGCCGACGTTGATGATGACGTAGCTGAGGAACGGGCTGGGATCGCGCCCGATGACGGTCGCAGCTTTGTAGGTGTTCTCCGGGCTGGCACGCGCAAAATCCACCAGCGCGGAAAGGATCTGCGTCTCAGTCACCTGTTGCTGAAGCTCGATGACCTGAGTCTGGAGGCGGGCCACTTCCGCCTCCAGTTCGGCATTCTTTTGCCGCATGGAGGCCACGTCCCTTGGAACAGTGAGGAAATCAACCACGGCCAGATAACGGCTGGAAATCCATGTCTGCGCCTCTACGAAAGATTGATTAACCAGATTGGACAAAGAGGTCAAATATCCGCCCAGCGCAAGCGCCACCACCCCAATTGCCACCAAGGTGATGACAATGGTTTGCAAAGAGCGAGGAAAATTCTTTTTCATATCCAAGTGACTCTCGAACACCGCGCCGGGAGACGCGGCCACGCGATTACGAATGACGCGTGCTACCGCGCTCCAGACCGACCAGATAGCGACTCAGGCCAGAAAAATCCTCGAGTACCATGCCGGCCCCCCGCACAACGCAGGTCATCGGGTCTTCGGCCATCCAAACGCGTAGGTTCAACTCATCGCTGAGACGCTCAGCCAATCCCTGCAAGAGCGCCCCGCCGCCTGCCAGGCAAATCCCAAAGTCCATTAAATCGGCAACAATTTCAGGCGGAGCTTCGTCGAGCGCGTCTTTTATCGTATCCACGATGACCTGCGTGGAGGCAGAGAGCGCCTCACGCACTTCCACCGAGGAAATTTCAATCGATTCGGGCAAGCCGGTAACCAGGTTGCGGCCGCGCACTTCCACTGTTTTTTCAACCGGGAGCGGAAAAGCCGAGCCGATATTCCACTTGACCTGTTCAGCAATCCGTTCGCCAACCAGCAGGTTGTACTTGTTGCGCACGAATTGGACGATCTCCTGATCCATCTCATCTCCTGCAACGCGTAAGGATCGGGAGACGATTACTCCACCCATCGCCATGACCGCCACCTCAGTCGTGCCGCCGCCAATATCCACGATCATGTTGCCGTGCACTTCGCCGATCGGCAGGCCCGCACCCAATGCAGCAGCAATTGGCTCCTCGATCAGGAAAGTTTCACGCGCGCCGGAAGACATCGCAGCATCGTAAACAGCGCGTTTTTCCACTTCGGTTACACCGGAAGGGATGCCAATCACCACGCGAGGACGAGGCAGCGGCACCACCGTCTGCTCGTGGACTTTGCCAATGAAATATTCCAACATAGCTTCGGTAATCTCGAACTCCGAAATTACCCCATCGCGTAAGGGACGCACGACCACAATTGTTCCAGAAGTTCTGCCCACCATCTCCTTGGCTTCTAAGCCAATCGCCAACGGTTGACGAGACCGTTTGTCTATGGCAACCCACGACGGTTCGTTAATGACGATCCCCTTTCCGCGCACATGGACGAGGGTGTTTGCTGTCCCCAGATCAATGCTGATGTCAAGTGAGAAAAGCCCGAGAAGCCAATTAAGGGGGTTGAAAGCCAAGTGTTGCTCCTAGCAAGGGTTTATGTAGCTCAGCGAGTGACCGTGACCGGCGACATTATACCATTCTCACCCTTTCCAAGTGGTAAAATGAAAAAGCAGAACAAACTCACTTATGAGAGAGAAAAATGCCCACTCACACTACTGAAGAACGCTTCGGCCATCTGCGCACGACTGTCCAGTTGCAAAAAGGCGAAAGCAAAGTCGCACTTTGTCGCTGCTTCCAATCGAAGAATTTTCCATTTTGCGATGGCACGCATAAGAACCAGCCTACCAATGCTGGCCCCGTGATTGTCGAAGTAAGCATGCCGGAAGAAAAACCAAAGGCTTAAAGTATATTTGCAAAAGCAGGGGAAGATAAGGAGTGTACGGGCGGCGTAGCCGCCTGCACACCCCCACTCACCATATTTCTGAGATGATATGGCCTAGAAAACCTTTTGTTTTACAGCCAGCATGGTCAGGTCATCATCAGGGGGGAGTGGCCCCATAAAATCGTTGACCGCAGCTTCGATGGCACCCAACAGTTCGTAGGCAGAGAGGCTCAAGTTCGCCTGGATAAGCAGGTGCAAGCGTTCTATCCCAAAAGGCACCTTCTGCGGCGAGAAGGCTTCCGTCAGGCCATCGGTATAAAGCAACAGGTTATCGCCGGGTTCGAGCTGGATGGTCCGCTGCTCAATCAAGGTCCCCTCGACCACGCCGAGTGCCATTCCTGTGCGTCTGAGTGACTCGATCTCGCCGCGCCGGCTCCGAATCCATAGGGGCAGGTTGTGACCCGCGTTCGCATAAGTGACTTCGCCGGTCTCAAGGGAGAGGACCGCATAGACCGCAGTGACGAACATCTTTTGCTGGTTATCCGGGATGATGAGATTATTGACCCGCTGCATAGCCTCGGCCGGAGAAAGGGTCTCCGAAACCGCCACCCGGACCAGGGTCCGGGTGAGCGCCATGAACAACGCAGCCGGGATGCCCTTATCCGAAACATCCGCAATGAACAGGCCTAGCTGCCGGTCTGGCAGTTCGATCACGTCGTAGAAGTCGCCGCCCACTTGGCGGGCCGTCTTCCACAGAGCTGCCAGCTCCCAGTCCGGGTATTCCGGCAAGCGTTCAGGCAGGAGCGTCTGCTGGATCTGGCGGGCCAACTGCACCTCGTGCTCCAGCCGTTCGCGTACAACCATCTCGCGCTGGAGATGCTCGTTTTGGATGCTGAGCGCCACTTGCTGGGCAATGCTGGTCACGATCTCGATGCGCTTCTGCCGGAAGCGGAACGCCTCGGAAGTCTCCTCGACCAGCATCGCGCCATACAGATCACCCTTGATCATCAACGGAAAGCCAATCAGCAGCCGCTCGCCGCTCTGAAGAAAATAATAGGCGTCCTCCTCGGAAAGCGCCAGCACAGTGTCGAGCCAATCTTCGGGGCAGGAGGGTTCGAGCAGCCCGATGACCGTCTGACCGCGCTCGCGGACGGCATCCAGCAGGGGGAACTCGCCGGGAGCAAAAGCCTCCCTTTCCAGCACCGGCCGAACATCTTCCATGAAGCCATAAGCCTGCACCGAGTGGAAAGCCTGTGCCTCCCACAGGTAGATGCCGCAAGCCTTGACGCCCACCAACATAGGCGTGATGCGCACGATGGAAGCCAGGATCTCATCCAGGCTGTTGGCGCTCGCCACCGTCTGCGCGACCTGTAACAGGGCCGCCGAGGCGTAAGCCTGTTCTTGCGCCGAATCGTACAGGCGGGCATTCTCGATGGCTACGGCGGCATAATTGGCAAAGGTGGCCGTCACAGCCTGCGCCTCGTGCCCATAGCGGCGTGGGGAGTGGTGGGAGAGGGTCAGCACGCCCAGTGGTTGATCGCCGAGGCGCAGAGCGGCGGCTATCGAAGAATAGTCGGCGGCGTAACCACAGGCCGCGCCAATCGGGCCAATCGGATCAGTCGGCTTGCGGACAGTCGGCTGTTCGGCGGAGAGGCTGCTCACCAGGAAATCTTCCGCTTCCGGCCAGCGGTGCCGAGCATCTTCCACTTCCAGCGGTTCAGCCCCGTGAAGGTGAGCCAGACGCAATTCGTCGCCGTCCAACAGCCATATCGCCAGAACGTCGCTTGGCAGGTTGCGCTCCAGTTCGCGCAGGATGGCATCCAGAACATCGTCCACGCTGACGTTGGCCGAGAGCAGGCCAGTCACTTCACGCAGACCGTCAGCCACTTGGCGCCGCCAGCGCTCGGAGCGGTACAGGTCCGCGTTGTGGAGAGCCACAGCGATGTTATCGGCCAGGGTCTCGAAGAGAAAACGGTCCTCTTCGGTGAAAACGTCGGCGCGGTCACTCTGCAGGTCGAGCACACCGAGGACGCGGTTGTTATAGACCAGCGGAACAGCCATCTCGGCTTGCGTATCCTCGGGTGGGAAAGGTGATGGGCGATAGCGCGGTTCCAAGCTGACATTGTTCGCCAGGACGGTCTGGCCTTCGCGCGCCACCCAGGGGATGATGCCCTCGGTGTCATCCAGATCCAGCACGTATCCCTTGAGCGCCTGGCTTCGTTCTCCTTTTCCAGCCTCATAGATGATCTTCCGCCGGTTCGGGTGGACGGTGAACAGGTGAACGTAAGGGTAACCCAACCGATCTTGAATCAGCGTCACCACCCGGTGCAAAAGTTCGTCGAGGTCGAGAATAGAGGTGATATCTTCGCTAACTTCGGACGCCAGGGAGAGCTGCTCGGCGCGTTTTTGCAGCGCACTGTAGAGACGGGCACCATCCAGGGCAATAGCGATGTTATCGGCCAATGCCCGCAAGACGAGCAGATCGTTGGGATGAAACGCGTTCAACCGGTCGCTCTGGATATCCAGCACGCCCAGAACCCGGTCTTCGATCTTGAGCGGCAAGACGACCTCCGAGAGCGTCCCCGGCAGCCTATCAATATAGCGGAAACGCGGCTCGGCGCGGACATCGTTGCTGACGATCTCTTCCCCGCTCTGGGCGACGGAACCGATCAAACCCTCCCCGACCTTGACCTCAAGGACAGGGGAACTGCGACGCCTGCCGCGACGGCCGGATGGCCCGGCGCTCGAACGGAAACGTAATCTCTCCCGGCCAACCTCGCAGGTGAAGACGGCAACGAAGTAAACCTTGAATGTCTTCTGGATCAAGCCGCTCACACGGCGCATCAATTCGTCCACGTCAGACACGTTGGCGATTTGCGCACCGACCTTGCGCACCAGCGTCAACTGCTCGATGCGCCATTGCTCCACGGCAATGCGGTGCGCAGTGGTCAGGGCCAGCGCGGCGTGACCAGTGAAGCCATCCAGCAGCTCGAGGTCAGCCTTGCGAAATGGCGGGCCATTCGGGCGTTCGAGGCGCAGAACGCCCAGGAGCAGGTCTTTGTGCCGCAAAGGAAACACAGCAGCCGTGGCAGGCGAGTCATCCTGACAGCCAGGCTCACCTGTCTCATAAGCATGACGCATGAATTCGTCGGGAGGATAGGGAGGAAAGAGCGGGTCTTGATTCAGCCCGGGGAGGCGGAACAGGCCCTCATCCAGCCAGAGATCCGCCCGACCGCCGAAGAGCGCTTCAGCCGCGCTGATGAGACGGTCTTGCTGGTCGGCAAGCGAACTCGTTTCCAGCAGATGTTCTCCGAGCCGAACGATCTGCTTCCAAAGCAGAGGCTTCGAAGCAGATGGGCGCGATTTCATTTGCGTCCTTTATACTTGACCATGGTCAGCAGGTTGCCCGCCTCGCCGAACGACTCGTAGCGCACCTCGTCCATGAATTGGCGCATCAGATAGACGCCCAGGCCACCGAGCGGCCGCTTATCTATCCCAGATGACAGGTCCGGCTCCGCTGCCGCGGATGGATTGAAGGGTTTACCATGATCGCGCAGGATGACGGTCAAGTGGTCGTTTGCTGCGGTGCAGGTGCATTCGATCTCACCCCTCTGCTCCAGCCCGTACGCATGTTCGATGATGTTCGAGCAGGCTTCGTCAACTGCCAATTCCACCGCATAGGCTTCGGTATCGTCCATTCCGGCGTCTTTCGCCGCCTGGGCGGCAAACTTGCGCATATCCTCCAGGTGTTTATAGTCAGCTTGGAAAATGGCTGTGCGCATCTGTATAGCCAGAGGCCGCCCCACGCCTTGCAGACAGGAGGCGGCCTCGATCCGTCCATGTACTACAGCAATTTAGAAACTTCCAACGGCGGCGGTAACGTTGTCAAAGATTTTGAAGAGCGGGGTAAAACCGGTCAGTTCGAGCGCCTCGTAAATCTGCTTCGGTACGGCGGCTAGCACGATCTCACCGCGATTGTAGCGCCGGCAGTTCTTCTGGCCAACAAGCAGGGTGCGGAAGCCTGCACTGGACATGTATTCCAATCCGTTCAAGTCAAGCACGATCTTGTAGCGACCCGTCCTATTAACCGCTTCGATGGCCTCGCCCAGTTGAGGAGCGGTGTAACTATCCACGCGCCCATTCACGCCGATCAAATCACAGTGCTTGAAATTCTGAGTCGTGATTTTCATTTGGCCTCCGTTTTTACATAGGAAGATAACCGCTTGTCAAAATTATATCATGAGTGCAATTTCGATGGATTGGGGATGGAGATATGCGGGCAGCGAAGTTGCCCGCGCACCTCCCTCCTCCCCCCCCTCTCGTTAAGAAGATATGATCATGGGTACATTGACACGGTTATTCTCTTCGGGTATGCTTTATTCGTCCGGGTGGGCCCGGCGCGGCGGAGTCCTGCGAACCCCGCCAGGTCCGAGAGGAAGCAACGGTAAGGAGGTACATCCGAGTGCCGCCGTCAGCCTGCCCGGATGTTTAGGAAAGAAAAATGAGAACCACTGCATCATAACCCCGAAATGCCTGCTGAGACAACTCCTTGCAAAGCACCCGTAGTAATAGGGTGCTTCGCCCTCTGATGGGCGGGGAAGCCCGGCCCGCATTAATCTTATGATCTCCAGCCGGTTCTACAAAAAAATATACGAGCCAGATAGACCTTTGTTAGGGAATTGCAAGGATAACAAGGTGATTCTACAAGCTCCCCTAACTATGATGTTAAGGCCATCTGAAGCAATTTATTGTATACTATTGACGGTATAACAAATACCTCTTCGCAAATTAACATTCGAACCATCCGATAAAGGCAAACTCGGCGAAAGCCGGGGACGCAAAACTATGGGTCTAAGGCTGAATTTCAGCTATGACTGCCAGGTCGCCGAAGAAGAAGTTCTCCCAGCAAGTTCCTTTAAGCGGCCTGGCGATAGCCAGGCCGTTGTGTTTTCAAACAAAGATGGTTCGAGCAGTAAAAAGTAAATTAACAATCAAATCATCCGATAAAGGCAAACCCGGCGAAAGCCGGGGACGCAAAACCATGGGTCTAAGGCTGATCTTTAGCTATGACCGCCAGGTTGCCGAAGAAAGAGCTCATTTCCACGTTTTCCTTTCAGCAGCCTGGCAAAAGCCAGGCTGCGGTTTTTTCGCAGAGGGGGCTGGCTCGAAAGGAAAACGAAATGTCAAAGACAATTTTCCGCCTCACAACGATTATCGCTATCATCATAACAGTAATGGGCAGCCATACGATAGCGCAAGCCGCCTCCTCGCCTGTCTTGGGCACGAGCAAGGTTGTCAATCTGGCCTTCTTCTACAAACCGCCCGAAGACAGCGATGCGTCTACACTGGCCCAGAACTTCAGCACATTCATCCTGACCCGAGCCGATGAATCCTTCCGCGATCAATTGATCGCCAATGGCGTAAACGTTCCGATCTTACAGTACGTCCGCATCGAAGCGATCATGGATCCGGGGTCTTGCACCGTTCAACCCTATCGTGACAACGTAGCCTACAAGATCGGGGACTTCTGCACCATCAGCCAGGATCATCCCGACTGGTTCCTGCTGAACGCTGACGGCAGCCGCATCAAGGTGGATGGCAAGTACTATTTGATGGATCCGGGCAACCAGGAATGGCGCGAGTTCTGGCTGAGCCGCACCCAGGAGAGCCAGGAGCAGCTTGGCTGGTACGGCGTCTTCCTGGATAACGTCGAGGCCAGTCTCAGCAAGGTTTACAGCCTGGGCGGCAACCCGGCCAATTATCCCGATGATGCTAGCTATCAGGCCGCCATCCGAGGTTTCCTGAAATACATCTACACCAGCTATTTCCAGCCGCAGGGCCGCCCGCTTCTGGCGAATATCATCTCTCTACCCGATGCAGCTATCTGGTTCGATTACCTCCAATACCTCGACGGCGCGATGGACGAGGCCTGGGCAGTTGACTGGCACACCGGCTACAAGAACGTCTCCGAATGGAACGAAGAACTAAACCGGGCGGAACGGACCCAGGATAATGGCAAGTACGCCATCCTGATCTCGCAAGGTGATCAATCGAACACCAATCGTCAGAGCTTCGCCTTCGCCTCCTACCTGCTGATCAGCAATGGCAGAGCCGCTTTCCGCTACACCAATTACGACAACTACGGAAAAACCTGGCTGTTCCCGAACTACAACATTGACCTCGGCAGCCCGATTGGCGCACGTTACCAACAGGGCAACCTCTGGAAGCGCGACTTTACCAATGGCTCTGTGACCGTAGACCCGGTCAATCACATCGCGCAGATCTCGACCACGCCCGAACCGACCGCGACGCCTACGCAGCCGCCTGTCACGCAGACACCCGAACCTACCGCATCCCCCACAGAGCCTCCTGTCACGCAGACACCCGAACCCACCACATCGCCTACAGAGCCTCCTGCTACGCAAACGTCAGAACCTACCGCATCTCCCACAGAGCCTCCCGCCACGCA
>CAYZIQ010000059.1:0-16987 GCA_964478375.1 uncultured Chloroflexus sp.
TGGTGCAGCAGGTGGGCGCGGTCGAAACCCTGTCCCGACTTCCAACCCGAGTACAACGTTTCCAGACGGTACGTCCCATCCGGCGCCACGCCGGTAACCAGTGCCACTTCCGCCACGAAGCGAAAGACGCGCTTGGCCTCAGAGCCTGCCCCGAGGGTTTTTCCCGAGGGGTTGCGCGCCAGGTGGACGACCAGGTTCACCCCGCCAACGATCAGCTCGCGCACCACCTCACGCCCGATCTCGGATTGTTGCTGTAATGCAAACTTCTCCAGCCTGCGCAGCGCGGCCTGGATCGTCCCGCCGTGGATGGTGGAGTAGGCGCGGCGGCCCAGGTTGGCCGCCATCAGGAACTGCATGGCTTCGCCGGGCGAGACGATCTCGGAGAGCAGGATGGCGGCCGGGTTGGTGCGGGTGTAGACCACGTTCAGCACCCAGTCCATCGTGGCGACCTCTTCCTGACCGGGCATCAGCATCGAGGGGGCAATTGCCCGCATTTGGAAGAGGCGCTCTGGAGGTTGCAGCTCCTTGAAGGTCTCCAGGATGGCGATGGGCGCCTCCGGGGGGAAGTACTGGCTGACGGCGTTCAACAGGGTGGTCTTGCCCGAAGAGAACTCGCCGGCGAAGAGGATGTTGCCGGCCTGGGCTGCCACGGCCCAGGCCAGGAAGCGTTCGACCGAGCCTTGCGGCAGCGAAGCCACTCGCGCCCGCAAGTCTTCTTCCTGGATGTCCTCCAGGCTGCCGCTGAGGCGCGGGGTATGCTTCTCGAAGGCAGCCCTGGCGCGCAGCTCTTCCAGGCCAAGCTCTTTGCTCCCGTAGCGGCGGATGTTGATCGCCGGACAGTCCGAGAGCGGGGGCAGCAGGCCGGTGAAGCGTTCGCCGCTGGGCAGGTCCACCAGCACGGCGCGATGGCGGGGGGAGATCTCCTGCCCGCGCGCATCCGCAACCCGTTTGACCAACGCCTCCCAATATTCGTCGGGGGCGTGGATAACGTTGCGCTGGAGCATGCCGCCGCGCTCGATGGCGACTTCGCCGTGCCGGACATAGATCTCTTCGATGTCCGACTGGCGCAGGAACTGTTCGAGCAAGCCGATCCCGCACAGCGAGTCCGCCAGGCGGCGGGCCGCGTCATCCAACTGAGCGGGACGCACGTGAACCTTGAGCAGGTGGCGCACCGTATCTTGGAAGCGGCGCAGCGCTGCGCCGTCGGTTTCGCCCCAGGCAGGAACGTGAACCGACTGCCCCAAAATGCCCTCCTGGACGACGGCCAGCAGTTCCAGATCAGCCTGGTCGAGGCCATAAAATCCAGTGTCATGTGCTCCGGTGTCAGGTGTCACGTATTACCTCCGCGTGACGGGGGACGGGTGACGTGCGACGTGCGACACACGCCACTCGCCTACGGTGTTGCCAGCGTCACCCATAGCAATTCGTCTTCCAGCTTCGACATGGCAATGGCCTCCAGGATGGCCTGCACCGTCTCCGGCGGGGCAGCCACTACCAGCATCTTCATCGCCGGCGGCTGTTGTCCCTGATCCTGAGTCTGCGATTGCGCCGTCGTGAAGGGTTGCATGGCAGCCTGCCCATCCCCACCGAGCACCGCCACAACTGGCACCGTGGCAACGTAGATCACCTGCGCTTCTGGGGTCGGTTCAGCATCAGCCTGGTCTTGTGCGGGGAGCTTTTGCAGGCGGTACAAGTTGACCTGCTCGCCGATGCGCACCTGCCCGCCCACACCGCTGATAGGATCCAGCGGGATCGAGACGACCTCCAACGATGGATCAGCCAGGCGGAATTCAGCCGGCGGGGAAGCCAGGCGCATGGACACCGGTTGACCGGCGACCAAGACCGAGGCGCTGATCCTGCTTGCCAGGTCGCCGGTCGAGAGGGCATACCCGCTCCCGCTGGCAGCATCCACGAGGGCGCGGGGGTACTCACGCATCTCGAACATGTCTGCCGTGAGTAGAGTGTAGGGTGGGATGTCAGCGACGGGTACGGGCAGCTTCACCATCGAGACGCCCGCCAGGTAATTGGCGCGCCAGTAGTTGGCGCCGAAGATCGCCGCACCCAGGGCAACCAACGCCAGGCTGATCGAAAGAATGCGTTGCTTCATGAAAGGTTCTCCTTGAAGGCTGCCAATGCCGACCATGCCCGGCGCAGGGTTAAACCCGAAAGGATTACCTGCTCGGTCAAGGCAATCTGATCGCCTGCCTGCCGGATATCCTGGCGGCAGATTTCCCAGGAAGGGACATCAACCGCTGAAAGCCCCTCCTCCAAGCCGGCCGCGCCGTCAAACCGGATATAGAGGCCAAGGGGGATCGAGTTTTCGTTCATGGCTTTTTGCTTGCTTTCTGGTGCTTGCGCTTGGTCCATCCCGGATAGACCAGGTTCACGAGCGGCTCAGCCAGGCTGCTATCCAGGTGGTCTGCCTTGCGCTCATCGTAGCCGATCCAGGCCGAGAGCTGGCCGCCAAGCGACAGCCACTCGCCGGGCGTGCGCACCTGGTTCAAGACCAGGTGGATACGAGGCTGCGGGTCGAGCGCGGCCGTCTCCTCTTTCAGCCGCCGCAGCATGACCTCCGTCTGTGCCTGCGAATCCAGGCGTGGCGTAGTCACCACCAGGATGTCAGTTGCCAACTCCAGCACATCCTTCCACAGCGGGTTGGTTGGGAAGGTATCGCAGACCGTCAGGGTGTGGCTGCGGGCGATCCCACCCAACGCTCCCGTTGTGCGCTCATCGGCAGCCAGCACATCCGCTTCCCAATTGTCCGCGGGGTATAGGTGTACGCCTTCCCATGCGCCGGGCTCGGCTTGCTGGGTGACCACGCCATACAGGGAAGAACGCTCCCCCGGCAGGCGTGCGCTCAACGAGCTGCCACCCACGCCAGCCTCGACCAGCGCGGTGGCCAGGCCGGAAGCCTGGCGGAAGCGTTTGGCGATCGCCAGGGAGAGGGTGGTCTTGCCCACACCGCCGCAGTAGTTGGTCACCATCACAACCCGAGGTGGGAGATAGCGCACACCTGAGCGCAAGCCGCGCACCAGCAGCGCCTCGCCGATCCAGCGATCCGGGGCGGCGGTGAACTGCGCCGAGGAGACCACCACTGCGCCATCCTGCCGAAGGCTGTCCAGTGCGGTGCGCAGGGCGGGGCGGGACATCTGCGGGCATTCCTCCAAGATGTCCACGTCTGCAATCACCAGAAGTGGGTTGGTTGCTAGCGCACGTATCACGCCCAGGGTGGACATTGCCTCGCGCACCTGAAAAACGTCCGGCTGGATTTTCTCGACCACCTCCACCGAGCGAGCAGCGACCAGTGCCAGCGGAAGGTGGTGATTGCGAGAGAAGACGAATTTCATGGTTTCTTGCCCTTCTTCAAGAACTCACCAGACGAACGGCAGCAATCGCCACCTCACTCTGGCTGTGTAGAAGCTGTAGCCATTGCAACCCAGGATCTTTTCTTCCTGACGAATGCGCCAGATGATCGAGCCTGCAAAGACCAGGAAGATCGTGAGGTTCACCAACGCAGGAGAAACTGCCAGCGTCCCGCCCATGGAAAGCAGCTCGCCGAGGTACATGGGATGTCGTATCCAGCGGTACGGGCCGGAAAGCACCAGGCCGCGGTTGGCAGGCGAGATCCCGAAGGCAGTTCCCAGGCAAGTGAGCGCCCACAGGTTGAGCGCCAGTCCGGGAAGCGGCAGCAGTTCCGACCAAGAGAGGGCATGAGCGACCAGCGGCGTCTGCACGAGCATGGGCAGGACGGCCGAGGCCCAGGCTGCAAACTGCACCGGCAAGGAGGCCGCTTTCTCTGCCTTGCGACGGACGAACAACAGGAGCGCAGCCAATCCTGCCTGGAGAGCCAGCAGCAGGCCAACGGCGCTGAGGCCGAGACGGGCGACCTGCGCCAGGCGGACCAGGAACAACAGGAAGAACAGGGAGGCTCCGGGAAGGCTCATGGCGATCAAAACATCTGGAAGATACTGACCAGCAGCGGGATGAAAATCGCCAGCATGAACGGCACGAAGAAAAAGACCGAGATCGGCATGAGCAGCTTATTGTCCAGCGTCTCTGCTTGGCGGGAAACGTCCATGCGGTAGTCACGCGCTAGGCCGCGAGCGACATTCGCCATCTGGCGCGGACCTTCTGCGCCCTTGGAAGCCACCATGTCCATCAAGGCAGCAAAGGCTTCCAGTTGGGGCAGGCGTAAGCCAGCCAGGTAGGGGACCAGGAAGCCGGGCGTCCGCTGGCGGGAGAACAACAGGCGTCCCGCCTGTTGAGCGTGTTCAATGGCCTCGCGCAGCAGGACGCCCAAGGGGCCGGGGAGAGAGGCAGACCGTACGAGGGCGTTCTCTGCCGATACGTCCGCGCTCATCTCAGCAGCGATCAGGGCTGCGGCTTCGGGCAGCGAGCGCTTCACCATCTGGCGTACTTCCCCGGCGCGGGAACGCAACTGCATGTAGGGATAGTAGGCGAGCAACAGCACCGCGCCGGCGAATACCAGGCTGAAAGCATGGAAGAGCAGGATATAGGCGATGCCAAGCCCGGCAAACAACACCACACGACCCAACACGCCGCCAACCGTCTGCCCCTGGTAATGACCGCCAAGCTGCGCCCAGCGAAACTCGTGTTTCCAGGCTTCGAGGCGCAGGCCAAGGTGGTCAATCAAAGCCTCCCCCAGCCGATCGGCCAAGCCGCGCCGCCTTGTCTCAGCAAAAGCTTCGATACGAGCAGATGGCGAGCGGCTGAAGGTGAGCTTGAAGCCGCGCAGGAACAAGTAAGCCAGCCCGGCAATCAACCCGGCAGCGAGGAACGGAACGAATTGGCGATAATCCACGTTTGCACCTCAGGGATTAGATGGCATTGTCAATCATGTCGTTGGTCATGCTGTATCCATACACGATCAGCAGGGCAATAGCGGCATAAGCGACCTGTACGATGGGCTGACGGACAACGGCAGCCATGGCTGGCGAGCGGGTCAGGAAGGCGATCATGACCAAGGTCATCAGCACCAACACTTTGACCGTGCCGCGCGCCCCATCGCCCTTGCTGCGCGCCATGACGCGAGCGTCCAACACCGACCCAAGATTGTCCGCCGCCGTCTCGAACGCCTGGGCATAACCTTCGCCGCCGGTCGTCCACATGCGCCCGATCAACTCGGCGACGATCGCCAGCGAGGTCGAGATGCCGGCTGCATCCTGGGCGATCCCTGGCATGGCGGGATGTCCCTGGGCGTGCATCCGGGCGGCTGTCTCCAGCGTCCAGCCGCGCAATGGACCGCCAGCGCGCAGCGTCTGGGAGGCTGTTTCGAGAGCAGCAGGCACGTTGGCGGCCACCTCCAACGCCGATTGCATGCTCGAAAGCAACGTGGGGATCTCGGCCTCGATCTCAGTGCGGGTGCGGTTCCACACCTGTCCGATCAGGCCATTGACGATCACGTACCCGCCCAAGAAACCGACCAGGCTGGTCACGACCGGCAAGCCAAGGATGAGCAGCGCCAGGAACATCGCGCCTCCCGTGAACAGGTGCGCTAGCCACAGGTAGAATTGCTCTTTGCCGCGCGCGTCAATGTGATAGCGGGCGAACGCTAGGCGCAGGCGGTGAGCCGGACTGCCAATCGGTACGGTCTGCCTGCGGGGATCGCCTTCCTCTCCTGGGGCAAAGGCCTCCACGCGGCTCATGCGGGAGCGTTCCAACCGCTTGAGCAGCCACCTCCCTGCTGCGAAGGCCAGGAAAGCAAGGGCCGCAGCGCCGATCAATGGCAGCAAGGTAAAGATGACAGGCGGCAGGTCATACAGGCTCAAGGTCATTGCGGCACCTCTTGTTCTCGACTTATGCCAGGATCGAACATGGTTTCCAGCGCAGCAAGCGGCAGACGCTCACCGATACTTTCACCGGGCGATTGATAGAGGGGGTGGAAAGCCACGTTCCCAGCCCTGAGATGCTTTTCCACCGCCCAGACGCCGACGATCCTGCGCCGGGGTTTCCCCTGCTCGTTGAGGCGAAATCCGACCTGCACCACCAGGTCAATCGCTCCGGCGAACATCTCCTTAGCGCCTTCCGTGCGGATGCCGAGGTCGGTGAACAGCATCAGGCTCAAGCGGCCAACTGCCGCTTCAGGACTCTCGGCGTGGAAGGTGGACAAACCGGCGTGATCGGACCACTGGGCGCGGAACAGGGCGTCGGCAGCCTCGCCCCGGCGGATCTCGCCCACGATCAGCCAGCGGGGGGACATGCGCATGGCATCGTCCACTGCCCTGGCCTGGGTATAGGGGGCGACGCTGCTGCCTGCCTGCGAGGGTCGCACCTCGAGCGTGACCACGTGCGGATGATCCAGCCAGATTTCCTCCGGGTCCTCGATCTTGACCACCCGCGCTGTCTTGGGGATGCCGCTGCATAAGGCAGAAAGAACGGTGGTTTTGCCCGTCGCCGTGCCGCCGATGACCAGCAGACGCGCCCCCTTGCCAACAGCTTCGACCAAGGCGTGGATCAGCCACTCCGGCGCCACCTCCCAGGCGACCAGTTGTTCGGGCGGCACGGGCTTTGGCTCATACAGGCGTATGTTGAGGCTGGGGTAGCCATCACCGGGCGCAATGACCGGGTGGATGATCTTGACGCGCGCCCCGCCCGGCAGCCCTTCCTGGCGGGGGATGCGAGTGTCCACCGAAGGCGTGGCTTCGCTCACGCCGCGTCCCAGCGGCGCAAGCAGGGTCTCCACTGCCCGCCACACATCATTTAGGGAAGGCTGCACCGCCAGGGAGATGAAATCCTGCTCGCCGCGCGGCACGACCCACACCCTGCCTTCCGGCGTGACAGCGATCTCGGAATAGCCGCTGTCCAGACGCAGGAGCGGTTCGAGAAAGCCCAGCCCCCCGACGTGGGCGACCACCTCGCGCGCCATCTCGGAGATCGCCTCAGGCGAGGCGTGGATGGCGTAACGCCCCAGGATGGCCCGGATCATGGGGATGGTGCGGTTCACCAGCTTCTCACGGTCGCCGCGCAATTCGGACAGCGGCATGCCGCGGAAGGTCTGTGAGACTTCTTCAACGATGCGGGCGCGCTGTTCGGGTTCCAGTGTGGGAACCACAGCATTCCAGCCGCTGTTCATTTTGTCCTGACCTTGAGCGGACCCAGCTTGAAGGCTTTGCCTTCTTTGCATCCGTTGGACAAACCGACAGCCTGACCGAACAACATCTCTGCCAGGTGATGGATGGGACGGGCAAACTCATCCGCAGCGTCGAGGGCGGAGCGCCCATCATCCTGCGCCAGCGGCGTCTCCGGGCAGTACGGGATCACCGCTGCCACTGGCGGAAACCCGGCATTCAAACCCATCTTGCGACAGGCGGCGTCTGCCGAACGATGCCACTCATCAGCGGTCATCATCCCGTTGCTGCGCTGATTGAGCACCACGAAAACGTTGCCCGGTGTGATGCGGTGCTGCCCAGCTGCCCGTTGGGTGACGGTGCGGAAGGCTTCCACCGCTCCCCATGCATCGGCCACAGTCGGACGGGCAACCATCACCCAGGTGTTGGCAGCGGCCACCGCGAAAGGCGCCACACCGGCCACCGGCGTATCCATGATGATGGCTGCGTAGCCGCCATATGCGGCCGAGGTGGCTAATCTTGCAATGGAGCCTTTCTCTTCGGGGGCGCGTTGTCCCTCCGCCTCGGCCAGGATGTCAGGGAAACCGACCAGCACTTCCAGGTTGCCTTCGCCCTGCAAGCTGGCGCGGAAGCCATCGTCACTGGGATCGGCGAACCAGGCCATGATGTTTGGTTCGGATTTCAACCTCAGGTGCAGCGGCAGTACATCCGGAGCGCCCAAGCCGATCAGCAGCGTACGCAGGCCACGCCTGGCGACCGCCTGCGCCAAAGCCGCAGCCACGCTGGTGCGCCCTGCCCCGCCAGATCGTCCCCACACGGTGACGATGCGCAATCCTGCCACGGCAGTCATCCCGGAACGTGACGCCCAGTTTTGCGCCAGTGCCGGGGCCTGGATGCGCAGCGCCAGAGCGTCGGCGTAGGCGCGCGACATCAAATCCTGGAGGTTGGCGTCGCCGCGAAAGACCGCCTTGACCGGCGGCAATTTCTTGAGCTGCTCGATCAACTCGTCGTCAGCGTTGGGCGGCACGAACAGGTACACAGCGCCGGCGATGGCGGTGAGCGCCTGGATCAGAGGCTGCGGACCGGGGAAGATCTTCCCATCCAGGATGATCACCTCGGGCGAAGCTGCCAGCTTGGCTTGCATATCCTGGGGGTCGTTGGCCATGGCTGCCACGCGAAAGCGAGCGTCCAACTGCAATACCTGATACCAGGGATTGGTACGCTCCAGCGGCCCGGCCAGCATCACACTGACCGGTATATCTCTTCCAGCCGCCTGTCGGGTAGGGGAGGTTGATCCCCACGTGTCTGCCACGTCAACCTCCTGCCGCCGGGGTGGGCGTCAGTGTTGGAGTGGGGGTTGGCTGCGGCGTGACGACCAGATCTGGCAGCCACAGGCCGGGCGAGCTGAACCCCTCGACATTCCTGGAGGGCATCAGGTACAGACTCAAGCGCGCCCCTTCGGTGGTGTTCAAGGCGGCCAGCAGCTCCAGCGCGTTCACCAGGCGGGATTCCGAGATGCTGCCTTCCGCAGAAAAGTCGTACAGGATGGTCGTCAGGTCGGTCGGCACCGCCAGGATGACCGTACCTTCCTTCGCGCGGTCTTCACTCAAGTTGCTGCTTGCCAACAGGTTGCTGCTCCCTGTCGGTGTGCTGACCGTTTGTGAGCTGCCAGCGTCGGCCGCGAAGCGTGGATCCACGTACATCACCCCCAGACCTTCCAAGACAGCCTTCGAGAACGTTCCCTGGCCTTCGAGGGACTGGCGATCCAGCATGGCAATCACACCCACCTGTTGGCCGGGCAGGAGCATCCCAGCCACGCCGGAGGGATCGGTGATCTGTACTGCGATGGCGCGTTCGTTGGGCTGCAAAGCGATCATCTCGCCCAGTTGCGAAGCGCAGATCACGTCGCCTTGGCCACGGTCAATTCGCAGCGTCTGCCCGATGGCTTGGGTGATGTCAGTGAGAGCGTCAGCAGCGACCACGTCTTGCGGCAGGGGCTTGAGCGCCAGGTCAGCTTCGGTCAGCACCTGACCGGCGCGCAGGTCGGCTGTCGCCACGACCACCGTCTGGGATGGCGCAGGACGCAGGAGAAACAGGGCGGCGAAGAAGGTCAACGCAGCCAGGAAGACAGGTACGATCTTTTTGAGCATGAGGTATTACTCCTTCGGAAAGTCTGGCTCCCGTCCCGGCAGGACGATCGCCAGGGACTTGAGCAGGTTAACGTCCGCAAACATCCAGTTGATGACCCGGCCTTCACCGCCGTCATCCTGCACTTTGACGATCAGCCCCAAGATGGGATCACCAGGGGAGAGGGCAACCAGGACGTTTGCCAGGGATCGAGCTGCTTCGGGTGTATCAGGGTTGTAGAAAACGATGGACATTTCTCCTCTAGACTTTCATGGTGTGGGCGTCGGTGAAGGCGTGTCCGAGGGCATCAGTATGGCGTCGCCTGGTGGGGTGGGCAGGCTGCTCCACCAACTGTCCGGCGCGGCCAGTGTGGAAGTTGGCGTGGTGGTGACCAGGACGGGCGGCTGCCAGCCTTGACCATCGGAGGCGTCTGGCCTGGATGCCAGCGCAATCAACAGCACGCCCGTGAACACCAGTGCGAAAATCCATACCGTTTTCTTCTTCATCCTTTCACCTTCAAAGATTGATCCTTCCCAGCCGCGCAGTGATTTCTTCATCGCTCGGCTCCGGAACATCCAACATCAACGGGCGGAACAGGATCGGGCGTTGCTTTTCGCGTGAAGTGGTATATGGGAAGCGACCGATCGCCATCCCGATCGGGATGTCGTCCACGAAGCGCCGCCATTCCTCGTCGCGAAAACCTTTCTCGGAGCGGGCAAAGGCGGACAGCACCAGGTCCTTGTCCTTCGGCTGCTTGAGGAAGCCGACCACCAGGTTGCTGCAGGACGAGATGATGTCGGTGGCGATCAGGTGAGGCGCCTGGGTGACAACGTGCAGTCGCGCCCGATACTTGCGGGCGTCGCGGAACATGTCGGCGAAGCGTTGTGTGGCGGAGACGCCGCCGGTCTCGTCCTCGCCTTCGGTGGACTGGACGAAGATCTTGTTGGCTTCTTCGTAGAAGATCTGCAACAGCGGCTCGCGGGTGTCCACCTCATGCACGCGGCGGGCGACCATGTCCATGTAGAGATGCCAGCCGGTCCAGCCCAGCAGAAAGGCCTTGCCGAAGTCATCCAGGAACATGCCGCCTTCGATAATGGTGATCCCCCACGGCTTGGAGAGGTCTTCGACGGGGATGGTGTCCCGCCCCGGCGCGTATTGCGCGGCTGCCGAACCCTGCACCAACGGGTTGAGACGGAACAAGATGCCCTCCAACACGCCGGTGAGCATGGTGTCGCGCGGCGGAACGGCGTCCAACTTTTGCTCCACTTCCGCATACAGGTCGGTCAGGCCGACCACGCTCGAACGGTGGACGGCGAGCTGCTGGCGCTGTAGCGAGGTTAACGAGGCGAGCGACGTCCAGGCCGATGCGCCGGTCAGAGCGGCTTCCTCACCTGGCTGCACTTTGCCCCACTGCGGATCGTTGCGTACCTCGGGATCGTCGATCAGCACACCTATACGTAAGTAGATACGGCGCAGCGCGTCCAGCATTTCCTGCTTCTGCCGCTTGACGCCCAACTGGGCGATCCCGCCGAACACGTCGGCAAAAGCGCGCCATTGGGTTTCGGGGGCAATATTTCGCCCGATCTGCAGCGGGTTCCAGCGCATCGGGCGCACGGCGTCCGGCCAGAGTTGGAGGATGTTGACCCTCCCCTCCAGGCCGGGGGCATTCATCAGCACACGCCAGCCCGCGCCGAAGTCCAGCGCCACCGTGCGAAGATGCCACTTCAGCGTGGTTTCGTACGCCATGCGGATGGCGGCCACCGATTTGCCGAAACCGGTGTCGCCCGCGAACATGGTGTGCATCAGATTGTCAGTGCTGATGCGTACCTGGGCGGTGGTCAGCTCGGCAGTTTCTGGGCTGTACTGGTGGCCCAGGGTCACATCGCCGGGCATGTTAGGGTAGAAGCCAATGCCCTTCGGGATGGGCGCCATGATGGTCGAGGCCGGGCCTTCCTCGAACAGGCCGGGAGCAGTCAGGGCTGCCAGTTGCCCGGCAGTCAGCAGGGTGGCATAGCGCGTCCACAGCTCGCCGCCGAACGGATCGCCATCGTCCGCTCCCCGCCAGGGCGAGAAAGAGAAGGCGTGCCGACGGAGGGCGGTCTCGTCCAGCGCGTCGAGCGGGTGCAAGGTCATCACCGGCGTCGGCACGTTCGGACCATGGAACGCCTGGGGAACGAGAGCATCCGCCGCCGAAGCTCCGCCGGGCGTGTCGGTGAAGAGCCAGGCGTTTGCCATGAAGCCTCCCTCTGCAGAAGCCTGGTTGACCAGTCCCTCCAGACCGCGCAGCACCTCGGTCAGACGCTCGGCCACATCGTCCTCGGTCTGCCAGGTGCGGTTGAGGTTGACACCCGGTACTAGGCCGGTGCTCATCCCGGCGATCAGGCCCTGGCCGGTCGTGCGGCTGACCATGTCCGCCGACGCCTGTCCCTCTGCGTGGCTCTGACCCCAGCCTTCCTGCTGACCCCAGCCCTCGGACATCGTATCCGCCTTGCCCTTGGTGAAGGTGTCGGAGGCCATCTTGCCTTCCGACCAGGCCTCGAAATGGCCCTGGGATTGCGCCTCGACCGTGGTGACGGCATGGCCGACTGTATCCGCTTGCCCCTGCGAAAACGCCGATCCCCAGTTTTGGCTGGCGTTTTGTCCCTGTTGGTAGCCGCCCTGGACGCCGAAGTTGAGGTTGCCGAGCTGGTTGGCGGCAATTTCCGGTTGGATTTCGAGGCCGGCGCTGCCGCCCACGTTCCAGCCGCTACTTTGCCCCTGAGATCCGCCCTGAGACTGGGTCTGTCCCTGGCTCTCGGTGTGTGCCACGCTATCGGTCTGGGCTACACTGGACATGGAAGACTGGCTCTCGCCCCATGAGTGCCCCTCGGACTTTCCTTCGCTGTGCGCCGCGCTCTGTGATTCGGTGTGCGCCTGCCCGGCCTGATGGTTGTTCCCCCAATTATGGGCAGCGCCATCCTGCACGCTGCGGCTTTCACTGTGTCCTGCGCCGCTGGCGGCCTGATGACTCTGGGAGAGAGCTGCCATCAGCGGAATGCCCAGACTGAAGCCGATCCCGATGGAACCCTTGCGCCGTGAGGCAATGTTGGAGGCCGCCTGAGCGACGCGCACCAGCGTTTTGGTCAGGCGCGGGCGGGTAATGTACTCGGCCAGCACCTGGAAGACGAAGTTCTGGCGCAGTTTCGCCAGCCCACGGAAGAGGATCTCGTTCTGCTCCTCGGCCAGGTCGGAGTCGCTATCATCTCCCACCGCCCCATCCTCGCCGCTGCTGCGCTTGCCCTCGCGCGGATCGGGATGTCCCAGGATGGCCGCTATGTAACGGCCGCGCCGGGTGATGAAATCCAGGTACCACTCGAACCACTGCGGAGTTGGAGGCGCCAGCCTGGATTGTGGGAAATTTGCGAGCACGCCCTCGACTGTCGCCATGCCCTGCAAAGCTTTGTCCGCGGCCAGGCGCTCACTCTCGCCTTCGGCGGCTGCGCCGAAGTACTGCACCACGCCAACGTGATCTGGGTCGTATATGCCGGAGGCAGCAAACACGAAATTCACTCCAGCGTTGTACAGGCCGCGCACCGCCGCCCATTGTTTGCCGAGCAGGTCGTAGTCCTCGCGGACAGAGACCGGGATCACAGCCAGCTCCTTCAGGGCGATGCAGCGGTGGAACTCCCGCCCATCTTCATCCAACTTGAACCAGGCGTACTGGATGCCGTCGTTGGCTCGCAGGCCGTTGTCGAGGATAGTCAGCACGGTTTCTCCAAATCACAAGGAGGGCAGTTGATAATAGAGTCATCCCTTTGCTCTGGCAACGGCGGATGTGCCTTAGCCCCCTCACACCTGGCATATGGCATATAAGCCGTTATATTTCTTGGGGATCTGCTCATTCTGTCCACGCGCAATACCTTTTCTGCCTGGCTAATCCCGTCCACGCGTGCGCACGCGGGCGATCAGCTCCTCCGGCGTTCCTGGCGTTGGCGGATGCGCCCACAGAGATTGCGCCAGATAAGCCAGGAAGCCCAATGGGATTACGTACATGCTGATGCCGATCAGTGCGTTGAGATAGACCGCGCCTTGCGCCATCATCGGATCGGAGGAGACCATGCCGCCCTCGACCCGCCGGTATATGGCAAAGCCGATGCCTGCCAGTGCGTACAGGCCAAGGCCGCGCACCACATTCCAGCGTTGAGCCAGGGAATTGAAATGTTCCAGGTGCAGGGCTGCCAGTCCGCTCGAAGCGACGATCAGCAGGAAAAGCGGCACAGGCGCGGGCGCGAAGGCGTTGGCGGCCATGGCCAGCAGGCTGGCCCCGAGCGCCCAGTTGCGCTGCTCGGTCGGCGTTGAAGAAAGCAACCAGGCCAGGCTTGCCAGTAGTGCCAGCGATAGCCAGTGATCCACTGCCAGATAGACGAGAACCAGGAAGCCGTTTCCGATCCACAGCAAGATATTCACGGGCTAATGGATGATCGCAATCTCTTTCAGCCAGACGTCCACCTGACCGCCGACCTGGTTGAAACTGCGCGCCGCTGAGATTGGTGTGCCGCTGGTCGCGCCGGACATGCTCAAGTTGAAATAGCCGGGATCTGCGAGCTGGATATTCGTCTGGGTTAACCGCCAGACGTATGTACTGCCCTCGAAGCCACCTGCGCCATTTGTCCAGGAGAAATACGGGTGGTGCAGGTATGCACCGGGGTAGCGGAGACTGAGTTCGCCGAGGATCCAGGCGCGTGAGGCCGAACTGAGGGAAGCGGTGCCCGTTGCCCAGCTCACCGATTCGGGATATGTCTTGCTGCGCTGTTCGCAGTCCCAGCTGGTAACAACTTCGCTCCACTTTCCCCAACCGCCATTGTCGGTCGTGCAATCGGAATCCTGCCAGCCTGACGAAAGGCAGACTGTATCTTTCACCGGCACTCTCACCCAGTACGTGTAGATGGTCGGCTCGACGCGCACCTCCCAGTAGGCGTCCGCGCCGCGCTTGTCCGGATCCTGGCCGACAACCAGCGGAAAATTGGGGGCCAGTTTACGCGCCGTGACGCTGATCCTGCCCTGCGTCACCACTGGATCGGCGCACTGCGAGGTGGGAGGAGGAGTGGGTGAAGGGTTGTGTTGGTTTAGCAACGCCAGCGCCTCCGGCGGGCATCCGCCGGGCACGTGCGCACAATTGCCGGGTGTGTAGAGCAGGAGCATCGTGTACAGGTTCAGGTCAGCAAGTGAGCCTCTTGCAAGATCAATTAGAAAGTTCGAAATCCCATCAGGCCAGATGCTCCAGATGTTGGCCTGACCTGAGACCACATCGCTGAAGAACTGGTCCTGGCTCGCATAACCCATCGTTGTCAGCGTTCCGGTATCCAGATAGCCGCCTAGCAGCGCCTTGAGAACGCCCGGAGCTTCCAGCCCTGCACCCAGGCCGTTCCCCAACTGCGAATCGGCCATGTTCATTCCCGACTCCTGTGGGTTGAATGCCATGAAAAGCAGCGTGGTGGCGGTGGGCAGGACGACCGTGTTGCCGCTGGGGGTCATGTAGACGTGGTACTCGGCCTGGATGTCACCTACGAAGGGGATCGAGGGCATCCAGTCGGCCTGCTCGGAGGTCACCCCCAGGTCGGTCAGGTTGTCGTATCGGATGTTGCCGTTCTCGTCCACTACCTCTCCCCAAGCACTGTTGGGGTCAACATCGTCGGCGCGAACCGGAGTAGGGAAAAGGAGACTGGCGGAAATCAGAAGGATGAGGGCGAGGAGAAAAGGTTTAGAGCGCATGGAACCTCCGATCATGGTGTAGGGGTTGAGTAGCGGGCAGCAGCTTCCTCCTCGAAGAGGACGCGTTCGAGCAGCCACTTCCCAGAGACGGGATCGCGAGAGACTTCGGCGTAGACCTGCTGCGTGGGCGTTTCTAGCCCCTGCCAGGGATTCTCCAACGTGACCATCAGCAGCCAGACGCGGCTCTCGCCCTGGTCGGTGACCAGTTTCACAACCTGCACTGAGCAACCGGTCTGCACCTGGTCGCCCTCGACGACCTGGCGGATGGCAGGGGCGTACAGCAGCTCGAATACATGGCAGCCCTCAGGTGTCATTTGCGCACAGACGCTGGACTCCCATTGCTCTGCTGGAAGGCTATAGTCAAGGGTGTAGATTGTAGTTACTGCATCAGTCACCGCCTGAGCGTCGGGAGACGCCACAGATTGAGCTGCTGCAGGTGTCGGCGAAAAAAGGGCAGCAATCTTGCCATACCAGCCTGACTGCCATATGGCGATACCGCTCGCTGCCAGAAGCGGGGCTGCTATCAGAACAGCAATCAGGGGTTTGCGTGAGACTCGGATCTCCATCGCACCTCCATGAACTGGAAAACAAAAAACGTTCCCAACGGGAGCGTTTTCGACGCGTGTTGCTGTGCAGGCGCGTCAAACGCCAACGTTCACAGCAATTCGTTCTGGATTTTACTCAGGATGGTGATTCTGTCAAGGGACGGAAGCTCTTTCCTGTTGCATGACGAGAAATTCCTCAGGGGTGGGAATATCCGGTTGGAGGCGGCAGTATGCGATAGGGCCATGAGGATCGTGGTCAACCCCATCCCAGACCTCCATCTCGAAAGTATGCCACCAAGCAGACAGGAAAGTCTGCCAGGTCACATCCTGAGGTATGAAACCCCGTTGGATGGTCCGTGGGTCTATATGCTTCTGCAAATTCGGGTAGATAGCCGCCAAAGTAAGAAAAGCAGCGTGTGGCAACCGGCTCAAGTGATCTACTGCAAGTGCCGTCCCAAAACACATCCCGTACTTCACTTTCTCATCGGGGTGCGCCACCTGATACTGTTCAGCCAGGTCCTGGTATGCCATTTTGCGCCATTCCAGGAACTGGTAGTAGGTCAGGCCGTTGAATTGGGGCAACTCCATCGGCTGCCCAGCACGCCAGGCAAAGTAGCCGATGGGGACCAGGAGTACCAGGATCAAAACGAGCAAGATCATAGCAATAATCGTTTTCATGTTATGGTTCCTTATTTGGGCGTTGACAATCCATTGTCGGGGGTGCGCTTCAGGCGTTTCACGGCATTCCGGGACACCACTTCACGTTGGCCATTCTTGAACTCGATCAGGCATGAGTTCATCCCGCCACGGACTAAAACACGGCACGCCCATCCATACAGCGTTTTCCTTTTTTCGTTGTTGCGCCAGGCATAATAATACTCGTACACAGCGCCTGCTTCCTGTTCAGATTTCAACTTTTTTCCTGTTTTGAACCTTGGGCCGAGCTTTTCGAGACCCGCCGGGTCGAGTTCATCGAGACCCACCGGTGACCTCTCGCCTTCCAACCCAGAGAACGCACGATCCGCCAGGCTGTAACCGGTGAGCAGTGGATAATCTCGCCCAGCTCACGGACAGGGGGAACGTAGCCGTTCTGCTCTATCCAGCGAGCAATTTCCTTGCGAAGTTTGTCGTACTCAGATAAGGTGAGTCGGGTCAAGCAATGCCCTTTCGTAGACGCGAGCATACCGGCAGACACATTGGAGCACCTGGGTCGTGCTGTGCGAAACAATTGTTTCTAAGCGCCTCTACGCTAATACGGCTAACAGGTTGCCTGTTGGCACTGCGAGTAACGAAGAGTTCGTGTCGAGCTTATCGAAACAATTGTTTCATACTACACCCAGATACCTGGAGAAATCAAGCTCTTCACTTTACAGATATGACAAAGTACGTCCATGGATGGGTGACGAATATCATCTTCTGAGCAATACCTTCGCCAAAATTTGTCTGATGGAATAGGGCTTATCGGGTAAAGTTGTT
>CAYZIQ010000060.1:0-16941 GCA_964478375.1 uncultured Chloroflexus sp.
TGACCACATGGGGTATTAGCAGTCCTTTCGAACTGTTATCCCCCTCTTCGGGGCAGGTCACCAACGCGTTACGCACCCGTTCGCCACTAAGACCTCGTATTGCTACAAAGTCTCCGTTCGACTTGCATGTATTAAGCACGCCGCCAGCGTTCATCCTGAGCCAGGATCAAACTCTCCGCAAAAATCACCTCTGACGAGGTGTGAATTACGGACTTGCATAACGACAGGGTTGATTTACTTCCTATCACTCTTCAGTTGTTAAGGTCCCGATAACGAAGCGGGCTGTATTCTACCCGCGAGGTGTGCCTCTGTCAAGCCTTAGACAGACAAAAGAACCGATGTTTCTCTTTCAACACCGGCTCGTCAGACTGCAAAACCTTCTGGCTTGTGTCTCTGACGCGAGACGACTTGTTACGTTGTCAACGATCTGTCCCGTGCTCGGACAAGATCTGATTCAAAGGCATTTGTGTTTATATTATCCCACCAGGCCGAGGGCTTGTCAAGAACCAATCGCAAAAATTTAAGACTCCTCAGGGCATCTCCTGACGTCCAGTCAGCGCGCGCAGCAGGGTATTCTGGTCGGCGTATTCCAGATCCCCGCCGACGGGCAGGCCGCGCGCCAGCCGTGTCAGATGGACGTTGAGCGGCTGCAACTGCTGGCGCAAGTACAGCGCGGTGGCATCCCCCTCCATGCTAGGATTGGTCGCCAGGATCACCTCCTTCACCTCCCCACGCCGCACCCGTTCGATCAAAGGTCTGATCTTCAAATCGTCCGGACCGATGCCCTCGATAGGAGAAAGCACGCCATGCAGCACGTGATACTTGCCGCGATACGCGCCCGTGCGCTCCAAAGCCAGCACGTCCAGCGGCTCCTCGACCACGCACAGCACCGAACCATCTCGCTGCGGATTCTCGCACACCTCGCAGCGCTCGCGCCCGGCTTCAGTGATGTTGAAGCACTCCTGGCAAAAGCCGGTTTTGACCTTCAACGCGGCCAGGGCTTCGGCCAATTGGCTCGACAATTCCTGCGGGGCGCGCAGCAGGAAGAAAGCCAATCGGGAGGCTGTCTTCGGACCAATGCCGGGGAGACGCTCGAGGGCGAAGATCAAGTTTTGGAGAGGGTCAGGTAACATGTTTTCGTTTCAGGTTAGCAAGTTTGCAGGTTGACACGTAGCCTGCCGACATATGAACGCTCAAGCACTTAAAATGGGAGGCCCCCCGCCAGCGGGCCGAGTCGCTCAGCCTGCAATTCGCGGGATCTGTCCAGCGCCAGGTTGACAGCCGACAGCACCAAATCTTGCAGCATCTCGGCGTCGGCGTCCTTGAGCAGTTCGGGGGCAATCACTACCGCCGTGCAGCGCTGATTGCCGGTCATCGTGACCTCGACCGCGCCACCCCCCACCGTCGCGGTGACGCTCTCCTCGGCCAGCCGTTCCTGCGCTTCAGCCAATTGCTGCTGCATTCGCTGGATTTGCTGCATCATGCCAGATTGACCGCCCATTAGGCGGTTGTAACCTTTGGCCATCGTTCACTCCTGTAATTTCGCGCTGTCCGCCCTGCCTGCACCTGACGCCCTGTCCTGGCCGCCAGGACAGGCAGGCGCAGGTGGCGGACTGGGCCACAAGGAGCGGAGGGCTAAGCCTACAATCGAAGTGCCTTTCATCTGTACTACCCTTACAAGGTGCCAAGCGACACTCCACTCGAGCGCGTCATTCTTGAATATCCACAATCTCGCCGCCGGCTTCCAGGGCCGCCGCCACCATGCCGTCTGGCTTAACATCCGGCGGAGCCGACTGCCTGGCATTCGAAACCACACAGCGCACAGGAAGCTCGACGCCCAGCACCTCGCCGACCACTTTGCGCGTGAGGTCCAACTGCTCAGCCGTGTCCATCTTGGAGCGTAAAAGTTCGCTAGCAAAACCAAGAACCAGCACGCCATCTTTGATCTCGAGCAGCTTGCATGAGTTCAGCAAAGCTTCCAGGGCCGGATTGAGTGGACGGATGGCCGTTCGCACCTGCCGCCAGGCCTTGACAACCTGGTCGAGGCCGACGGCACCTGTGGCCGGCTTAGTTGCTGCAATGGAGGCTGGGGGAGGCGTAGGATTCGGAGGTGAGACTTCCACCGATCTCGCCTGGAGACCTTGTTCTGCGCTTCGGGGCGAAGCCTCGGGCCGACTGCGCCTTTCCGGGGGCTTTTCACCATCTGCAGCGGACAGCTTCCCAACAGGTCGCGGCCCTTCCAATACCTCAGCCAGCGCCAGCTCTAGCGAAAGGGAAGGCTGCCAGCCGCCGCGCAGGTCGGTGGCCGCCGCGTTGAAGAGACGGGTCATGCGCAGGATCTCCGGCGCAGACATTGTGTCAGAGTGGCGTTTGACTTGGGCGCGCGTGTCCGCCGCCAGGTCCACTTGCGCTTCGTTGCCCAGCTTGACCAGCAACAGTGCACGCAAATAATCCACGATCTGACGCGCCAGCACGCGGGAGTCAGTACCGGCATCCAGGGCGCGGTGGATCGTCTCGAGGCCAGCATCCGGCCGCTTGTCGAGAATAGCATCCAACAGGTCGAGGACAGTCTGGTTCGTGGCCGTGCCGAGGACAGTTTGCGTGAGTTCGAGGTTGATCTGTTGGCCGATCGAGGCCATCTGATCGAGCAGGGAGATCGCATCCCGCAGGCTGCCGGTGGCCTGGCGGGCGATGAGCGTGAGGGCCTCGGATTCGGCCTGAATATCCTCGGCCTGGGAGATTTGGCTCAGTTGCTTGACGATGTTGTCCACCGACACGCGGCGGAACTCGTGTCGTTGGCAGCGCGAAAGTACGGTAGCCGGTATCTTGTGCATCTCGGTGGTAGCCAGCACGAAGATGGCATGCGGCGGCGGCTCCTCGAGGGTCTTGAGCAAAGCGTTAAAGGCCGCCGTCGAGAGCATGTGAACTTCGTCAATGATGTAGACCTTGTACCGCCCCTGGTTGGGTGAGAAGTTGATCTTATCCCGCAGGTCACGCACGTCATCCACGCTGGTGTTGGAGGCGGCATCAATCTCGATCAGATCCAGAAAGCGTCCCTCGTTGACCGCGATGCAATGCTCGCACTGGTTGCAGGGACGGGCGGAGAGGTCATCCGCCAGGCAGTTGACGGCTTTCGCCAGCAGGCGCGCTACAGTGGTCTTGCCAGTGCCACGCGGACCCGAGAACAGGTAAGCGTGAACAACGCGCTCACCCGTCACCGCGTTGCGCAAGGTCTGGACGATGTGCTGTTGTCCGACGACTTCGTCCCATTTCTGGGGACGCCATTTACGATAGAGGGCTTGGGTCATGTCAGTTGTTAGTGGTCAGTGGGTAGTGGTCAGTGAGCGGCGATTGGCTGCTACTGCTCGAATGATAGCACAAAATTACAGTTGCACGTTTACACGTTGACGTGTTCACACGTTTGCATGTTTACAGGTTAAGGCCACCCAATCTTCGATCTGTTTTTCCTCCACCAGCTCCATGCCATGCACGCGGGCAGCGGAGAGCACTGCTTTGGCTTGCTCTTCCAAGATGCCGGAGAGGATCAGCGCGCCGCCCGGCGCGACCAGATCAGCCAGACCATCGTCGAACAGGCGGATGATGACTGGTGCCAGGATATTCGCCAGCACCAGCGGAGCATTCCGGACCGGAAACCTGCCTGCCAAAACCTCCGCCACCGATCCCACACCGAGCGTGAGCTGCTCCACTGCAATGCCGTTGACTGCCGCATTCTCGCGCGCGGCTCTTACCGCTGCCTCGTCAATGTCTACGCCGAGGGCGAAGTTCGCGCCGAGCTTCAGCGCCGCGATGGAGAGGATGCCGGAGCCGCAGCCGATGTCAATGAATGACGAGTGACAGGTGACGAGTGACGATTTGATATCGAGGAGATTTTCGATGAGTTCGAGGCAGAGTTGAGTGGTAGGATGTGTACCGGTGCCGAACGCCATGCCGGGGTCTATTTTGATAGCGATGCGGCAGGGATCGGGCGAGTCCAGCCAGACCGGGACGATGATGAGCCGCTTGCCAATCGGGATGGGTTGGTAGTGTTCCTTCCAAGCTTCCATCCAATTCTGGTCGGGGATCGGTGTGAAGACCGGCGCGGGCAGCGGCTGGATCATGCCGAGGTAGTAAAGCGCCTCTTCCAGCTTCTGGCGCATCCCTTCGAGGTGTTCGTCAGCCGGCAGGTAGGCGCGCACCGTTATCGCTTCGAGCGGTGTCCCTTCATCCTCCGGGCCAGTAAATCTTACCCCGCGCTCGGTCGCCACGCCGCCTGGCGCGAAGCGGGCAAGAACCTCGGCGACAGCTTCCGCGAGTTCGCCGTTGGCGGTCAGAGCGACTTGGAGCCAGGAGCTTACTTCAGCCACTCTATCTCGACTTCGCCTTCCAGTTGCTCGAATTCCTTATCGCCTGTCACCACTGAATAACCACGCAATTTTGCCAGTGCAGCCGCGAACGTGTCAGCATAAGCGATATTCCCATGCGCCTTGTAAACCGCCGCCTGCCGGGTTATGCTCCAATCCGCATCAACGATTTCAACGCCCAGCGCCAGGAGTTCTTGCGTGTAATGGTCGGCCATGTCAGGAGAGTTTCCGCGAGAAATCCAATACCAAACCTCCCCTAAGTTCACCGTACACATCACCAGGCGCACATTCCCTTCGCCAGCGTCGAACATCAGGCTTTGTACAGCCTCGGCGCCCGGCTCGTCGTAAAATAAGGCCATCACGGCATAAGCATCAAGCACCTTTGTAGGGAGCATCCTCTTTCTCCTTGTCCTTTCGGTGCTCATCTAGCAGCATTTGAAGCGTGCCCGTCCCCTTCAAAGAGCCGCGCAACTTTGAAATTCGCTCACGTGTCATTGGGCGCAATATGATCTCATCCTCATTATCTACAACGATGATTTTTGTCCCCTTTATAATGCCATATTTACGCCGCAGAGGAGCAGGAATGACAATCTGACCTTTGGTAGTTGCGTAAGTCTCCATTTTTGTAGCCTCCTTTCTTTCGGCGTATATTACATCAAAACTGAAAGTGTGTCAATAGGCAATATGTAGTACTTATCATAAGAAGTAGCATAAATTAAAAACCCGCCTCGCACCGTGACGGGTTTACTGATAACTGGCTCTATCCTCCCAGCGCCTCATTCAGCCAATCCAAAAATCCCTTCTCCTTCGGCTTGACCGCCGCCCCCAGAGTGGCGGCCAGTTGCTCGAACAGGGTGCGCTGCTCCTTCGTCAGCTTGGTCGGGATTTCCACGTTGACGATCACGCGCTGGTTGCCGCGCCCGTTCTTGCGCAGATACGGCACGCCCTTGCCTTTGAGCGTGAAAACCTTGCCCGGCTGGGTGCCAGCCGGGACGTTCAGTTTTTCCTTACCGTCCACTGTGGGGACCTCGATCTGCGCGCCAAGCACAGCCTGCGCCACGTTGATATCCAGATTCAAGAGAATATCGTTTTCGCGCCGCTTGAAGAACTTATGCGGCTGGACCGTGACAACCAGATACAAGTTGCCTTGCGGCCCGCCATTTACCCCGGGCTCGCCCTCGCCAGCCAGGCGAATCTGCGTACCCGCATCCACGCCCGCCGGGATCGGCACGACCTTCTTGACCGTTTTACGCTCCAGCCCTCCGCCCCGACAGGTATGACACGGTGAAGTGATCACCTCGCCGCGCCCGTTGCAGGCCGGACAGGTGGAGGATTGCATCATCGAACCGAAGATGGTCTGGCGCACTTGGCGGACTTCGCCCCGTCCGCCGCAGGTGGGGCAGCGCTGCGGACTGCTGCCCGGCTCCGCGCCGGAGCCTCGGCAGGTGCTGCACACCTCGTTGCGAGTAACCTCCACTTCCTTCTCGACGCCAAAGATGGCTTCCTCGAAAGTCAAAGCGACCTGATATTGCAAGTCACGCCCGCGCCGCGGCCTCCGTGAGCGACCGCCGCCTCCCATGCCGAACCCGAAACTACCGAACAGCTCTTCGAAGATGTCGCCGAAGTCCATGGTGGCGTAGTCAGGCATGCCGTTCATATTACCCAGCCCGGCGCGGCCGAATTGATCGTAACGAGCACGTTTATCCGCGTCGGAGAGCACGCCATAGGCCTCGTTGATTTCCTTGAATTTCTCCTCCGCGTCAGGCTCTTTGCTCACGTCCGGGTGGTACTGACGCGCCAGCTTGCGGAAAGCCGCCTTGATCTCGTCGAGCGAGGCACTGCGGGGAACGCCGAGAATGTCGTAGTAATCGCGTTGGGTCATAATCACTTTTAGAGAGTAGAGAAAAGATGATTAGAGAGTAGTCTGCTGCATGGACTATTCGCTACTCCCTGTTCTCTATTCTCTAACTTCTCCGTCCACCACGTCGGGACCGGCATCCGGCCCTGGCTGACCGGGACCGGCCTCAGGTCCGGGCGGAGGCGCTTGCTGCTGATAAGCCGCCACGCCGACTTGTTGTACTGCCTGGCTGAGAGCATTCACCGCATTGCGGATGGCCGCCTCGTCCTCGCCATCCTTCACCTTCTTGACCCCGTCCACGGCAGCGCGCACATTGGCTTTTATCTCGTCTGGAACCTTATCGCCCAATTCGCTCAGGGCTTTTTCCGCACCATAGATGGATGAGTCGGCGGTATTCTTGGCCTCGATGAGGTCGCGCTTCTTTTTATCCTCAGCCGCGTGCGCTTCGGCCTCCTTGCGCATCCTTTCCACCTCTTCTTTCGCCAAACCGGATGAAGCGGTGATGGTGATATGCTGGCTGCGCGCGGTGGCCTTATCCTGCGCGGTGACTTTCAGAATGCCGTTGACGTCAATATCGAAAGTGACTTCGATCTGTGGGATGCCACGTGGGGCGGGCGGAATGCCGTCCAGGATGAACTTGCCCAGCGACTTGTTGTCCACTGCCATCGGGCGTTCACCCTGTAAGACGTGGATCTCGACTTGCGTCTGGCTGTCGCTGGCAGTGGAGAAGATTTGGCTCTTGCGGGTCGGGATGGTGGTGTTGCGCTCGATCTGCGGCGTAGCCACCCCGCCCAGCGTCTCGATGGAGAGCGTCAGCGGCGTAACGTCGAGCAGCAGAATATCTTTGACTTCCCCGCCCAGCACGCCCGCCTGGATCGCCGCGCCGACCGCCACCACCTCGTCCGGGTTGACGCCCTTGTGCGGCTCCTTGGCGAACATGCGACGCACTGCCTCTTGCACCGTTGGCATGCGCGTCATACCGCCGACCATGACCACCTCGTTCACGTCACCCGGATTCAGGCCCGCGTCCGCCAATGCCTGGCGGACCGGTCCCAGCGTCCGTTCGACCAGGTCACCAGTTAATTGCTCGAGCTTGGCGCGCGTCAGAGTTGTGACCAAGTGCTTTGGGCCGGAGGCGTCCGCTGTGAGATACGGCAGGTTGATCTCGGTCTGCAGCATGGTGGAGAGTTCGATCTTGGCTTTCTCAGCCGCCTCTTTTAGGCGCTGAAGAGATTGCTTATCCTGGCGCAGGTCAATGCCGTTTTCCTTCTTAAATTCGCCCACCAGGTAATCTATGATGCGCTGATCGAAGTCGTCGCCGCCCAGGAAGGTATCACCGCTGGTGGCGCGCACCTGGAAGACGCCTTCTCCAACGTCTAGGATAGAAATATCAAACGTGCCGCCGCCCAGGTCATAGACAGCGATGATCTCGTTCGTTTTCTTGTCCAGGCCGTAGGCCAGCGAGGAGGCGGTTGGCTCGTTGATGATGCGCAGCACGTCCAGCCCGGCGATCCTGCCGGCGTCCTTGGTGGCATTGCGCTGTGCGTCGTTGAAATAAGCCGGCACGGTGATGACCGCCTGCGTGATCGTCTCACCGAGGTATGCCTCGGCGTCGCGCTTGATCTTGGCCAGGATCATGGCCGAGACCTCAGGCGGGGAGTATTCTTTGCCATCCAGCATGACGCGCATATCGCCATTCTCGGCCGGCATGGCCGTATAAGGGATGCGCGGCAGGGTACGCTGCACTTCTGGATCCTCATATTTGCGCCCCATGAAGCGCTTGATCGAAAAGATCGTGTTTATCGAATTAATAATTGCTTGGTTACGCGCCACCCGTCCCACCAGCCGTTCGTGGTTCTTGTTGACTGCTACCACCGAGGGCACCAGCCGCTCCCCCTCCGCAGAAGGGATGACGACCGGCTCGGCTCCCATCATCACCGCGCCGACGGAGTTGGTTGTACCTAAATCAATGCCGATTATTCTTGACATTTACAAGTGCTCCTCGTGGAGTCAAATGTCAAAGGTCAAGCGTCAGACATTCGACTTTTGACGTTTGACGTTATTGTGCAACTCTCACCATCGCCGGACGGATGACCCGCTCGCCGAGCATGTACCCATTTTGAACGACGGCGATTACTTTCCCGTTCTCGTGACCTTCGGCCGGCTCCTGCGAAATGGCCTCGTGCAGATTCGGGTCGAACACCTGACCCTCGGCCTCGATCCGTTTCACACCCTCGGCTTCCAGGATAGCCTGGAGCTTGCGATAGATCAATTCGATGCCTTCCACCCAGGCTAGGTCAGGGGGACGGGACCGCAGCGCCCGCTCGAGGTCGTCCAAGATTGGCAGGTAACGCTTGATGATGATCGCCAAGGCATTTTGGTACACCTCGCCGTTCTCGCGTTCGATGCGTTTCCGGTAGTTCTGGAAATCGGCCACGGCGCGCTGCCAGCCATCTTTATACTCAGCAGTCTGAGCCTGCAATTCTTCAAGCTGCTCTTTCAGCGCCTCGGACTCCTCCAGCGAAACAGCCTGGACAGTCTCTGCTGCTGGGAAAGGTTCAGCAGGGACTTCCGCTGGCGCCTCTAGGGATTCCTGGCTTTCAGGTTCGATATGCTTTTGTGCCTTTTTACTGCTCATTGCTGTGTTTCATCTCCAACCATAGTTTCAGAGACCAGTCCGCTCAACAAGTCAGCCATGAAGCGGACAGTGGGAATGGTGCGCGTATATGGCATACGCATCGGGCCGAAGACGCCCAGCGCGCCGGTCGCAGTCCCAGGGATGCCATAACGGGCCAGGACAACCGAACACTGTTTCAACTCTTCCCATTCGCCTTCGCCGCCGATCAGCACCTGCACCCCGCCCACGTGACTGTTGACCATCGTGCGCGCCAACAAATCCTGGAGCAGGGAACGCTCCTCGAACAGTCGGATGGCACGTCGGGCGTCGTCCGATTCGATGAATTCTGGCTCGGAGAGGACATTAGTCAAGCCATCCAGGTAAATCTCACCGGAGACACGCTGCTCGCCGCGATTCATATCTTGCAAGACCAGGGTCAGGATATCCTTCTCCAACGCGTCGCCGCTCAAGGTGAGGCTGGTCAATTCCTCCACCGTTCGCCCCTGGGAACCCTCATTGAGGCGGTTGGCGGCGCTGCTGAGTCGCTCCTGCGAGACCGGTTCGGCTAGGGTCAGGATTTGCTGGCTCACTTCACCGCCGACCAGCACCAGCACCATCAGCACCTGGCGGCCTTGCGTGGAGATTAATTCGAGGTGCTTGTAACGCGCCTTCGAAGCGTGCGGCGCGGTGATGAGCGAGGCGGCGCGCGACTGATGCGCCAGGATGGAGGCCGCCAGGTGCATCCATTGCTCCACGTCCTGGCGCACCTGATAGAACTGATGCGTGATCGTGTCCCTTGTGGCGCTGGGCAAGTCAGTCTGATAGACGAAGTGGGTGACAAAATAACGGTAGCCTTCCTCGGTCGGGACGCGCCCAGCAGAGATGTGCGGCTGGCGCAGGTAGCCGGCCTCGGTCAGCGCGGCCATCTCGTTTCGGATGGTGGCTGAGCTCATGTCCAGCTTGTAATGCTCAATGAGAATCTTCGAACCGACCGGCTTTGCGGTCTCGATATAGTCGCGCACCACCAGGGTGAGGATCAGTTTTTGGCGTTCGGTCAGTTCGTCCATCTCATCTCGTAAATTTAGCACTCCATGAGCGAGAGTGCTAAATTACAACGCATAATCATATCATGGCTGAAAATGGGCGTCAATAAAAGATTCGTTAGAAAACCAACGCTTACCCTCTATTCCTCACTGCTAGTCAAGAATGGCTTTACCGCCGCCAGAATTGGAATAATTGCAGCCCAAGACCGGCCAGGGTCAGCGGGATGCCCAACCCCTTAGCGATCAGAGAGACCAGCTTCCAAAACAGGTCGTTAATGAATGGCACGTACCACAGAATCAGGAAGACTATCCAGACTAGCGCACCGCGCGTCGCTGCCATTTTAAGGCGTATCTCACGGTTCAGGTAAGGCTCTATAGCCCCATAACCGTCGAAAGGTGGCAGCGGAATCAAGTTGAGTAGCGCGGCGGTGATTTGCAGCAAAGCCAGGAAAGCCAATCCAGGCCAGGCACCCCCACTCGTCACCGGTGAGAGGTGCAGGACGACTGCCAGGGTGATGCCCAATAACAGGTTAGAGAGCGGTCCGGCTAGCGAAACGGCGCTCACCCAGCGGTTGCTGCGCAGACGCCAAGTCTCGATGTAAACCGCACCACCAGGCAGGCCAATCCCACCCAACAACAGGAACAAGAGCGGCAGCAGCAACGAGTAGACCGGATGGGTATACTTCAGCGGGTTGAAAGTCAGATAGCCTTTGTCGCGTACGGTGATATCGCCGCCCAAATATGCCACCAGCGCGTGCGAAAACTCGTGCAGGCAGAGTGAGAAGACCCAGCCAATCAGAACGATCAAAAACGTCATTGATCAGCATATCCTTTCGGATGCGCGCGGTGCCATTCCCAAGCGCTGGCGACAATGTTCTCAAGATCTGGATATTGCGGCTGCCAGCCCAACTCGCGACGGATCTTTTCAGAAGAAGCTACCAGTCTCGGCGCGTCACCTGGACGACGTGAAGTTTCGACCACCGGGATCGGGCAAGCGGCCACGCGGCGCGCCGTCTCGACGACCTCACGCACGGAGTAGCCAGCTCCATTCCCAATGTTGTAAATCAATCTATCCTTCTCGCTCAGGGCATCCAACGCCAGCAAGTGGGCAGTGACCAGATCGGCGATGTGGATGTAGTCACGGATGCAGGTGCCGTCCGACGTTGGGTAATCAGTGCCGTAAATGTAAGCCGCGTCCGCCTGACCGAGGGCTACTTTCAACACCAGAGGAATGAGGTGCGATTCGGGTCTGTGTGCCTCGCCGCGCCCGGGCAGCGCTCCCGCGGCGTTGAAATAGCGCAGGGCGGCAAAGTGCAAGCCGTGAATCCGACGATACCACTCCAGCGCCTGCTCGATGGCCAGTTTGGTGAAACCATAAACGTTCGCCGGATCGAGGGGGGAAGCCTCAGTCAGCGGCTCGTCGCTGGAAGCGTAGACTGCCGCGCTCGAGGAAAGCACGAAGCGGCCTATGCCAGCCCGCCTCGCGGCTTCGATCAGGCGTAACGAGTTGGCCAGGTTATTATGAAAAAAATTGCCCGGCTCTTTCATGCTCTCGCCAGCTTCGATGAAAGCGGCAAAGTGCATCACGGCGTCGTATTTTTTGCCGGAAAGCGCAGCGGCCAGCGCGGCTTCATCCGCTAGGTCGGCTTGGATGAAGCACGCCGCTTCGGGCACGGCTTGCCGGTAACCGGTCACGAGCGAATCGTACACGGTGACAGTATGCCCAGCTTCGAGCAAAGCTTCTGCCGCCGCTGAGCCAATATATCCTGCCCCACCAGTGACAAAGACGTTCATGAAGTTACTCCTATTTGGACATGGACACTCAAAGAACGAGTTCGGGCAAGCACCGATAAACGCGGATTTTTCTGCGCCACTCCGCGTTCACCCGCGTCCTATAAATTCGGTTCCCACGTGTGCCAATCCGTGACCTGCTGGTAGGCGTACGCCATGCGCAGCAGCACATCCTCGCGGAAGTGTTTGCCCATCAACTGCATCCCGACCGGCAGGCCAGTGCCATCGAACCCGACCGGGAAGGCTAGGCCGGGCACACCCGCCAGGTTCGCGGGCAGCGTGAACACATCCTCCAAATACATCGCCAGCGGGTCGTCGCCGTGCGCGCCGATGGGGAATGCCGTGGTCGGGGCGACCGGCGCAGCGATAGCGTCTACCTGCTCGAAGGCCTGCTCGAAGTCGCGCTGGATGAGCGTGCGCACCTTCTGTGCCTTGCCGTAATAGGCATCGTAGTAACCCGCCGAGAGGGCGTACGTGCCGAGCATGATGCGCCGCTCCACTTCCGCACCAAACTTGCGTCCCCGTGTGCGATAATAGATGTCCCACATGCTCTCGGCTTCCAGGCGCGGCCCGTAGCGGATGCCGTCGTAGCGCGCCAGGTTGGCCGAGGCCTCCGCCGGGGCGATGATGTAATAGACCGGCAGGGCGTACTCGGTGTGCGACAGGCTAATTTCACAAATCTCCGCGCCCAGGCCTTCCAGCACGCGAATAGCTTCTCGGACGCCAGCCTCGACTTCAGCCTGCATCCCGCGCACGAAGTATTCCTGTGGGACGCCGATGTTCAAACCGCGTAGGGACGGACAGCTGTCCGTCCCTACACCGAAATCAATTTTGGGGACTGGTGCCTCCACGGTTGTCGCATCCAGCAGATCGCGGCCGGCCATGATCTGGAACAGGATTGCCACATCCTCTGCTGTGCGCGCCAGCGCCCCCACACAATCCAGCGAGGAGCCGTAGGCTACCAGCCCGTAGCGCGAGACACGTCCGTAGCTGGGCTTGAGGCCAGTCACCCCACAGAATGAGGCCGGCTGGCGGACGCTGCCGCCCGTATCCGTGCCCAGCGCGGCCGGGACAAGTCGCGCTGCCACTGCCGCCGCGCTTCCTCCAGAGGAGCCGCCCGGCACGCGCGATTCGTCCCATGGATTGTGCGTCACGCCATAGGCCGAATTTTCGGTGGACGAGCCCATGGCGAACTCATCGGTATTGGTCTTGCCAATGACTATTGCCCCGGCCTTTTGCAGACACTTAACCGACGTCGCAGTAAACGGCGGAACAAAACCCTCCAGAATTTTCGAGCCAGCCGTGCAGGGCAGACCTTCGACAGCCAAAACATCTTTGACCGCGATAGGGATGCCAAGCAAAGGCTTGGTAGACCAGAGATCGGTAAATTGGGGATCAGTCCGGCGGAGAGCAACCCTCTCGCGATCGGCAGCCTCGGCTTGCGCCAATGCCGAGGCGGCCGCAAGGTGTAGAAAGGCATGCAAGGATGGCTCCCGCCGCTCGATGCGCTCAAGGCAGGCGCGGGTCAGTTCGCGGCTGGAAGTCTCGCCGTGAAAAAGGGCGGAAATGGCTTGCATGAGGGAAAATTCAGTAAGTTCCATTCACGCGTCACTCGTCACACGCCACTTGTCACTCAAACACAGGCGGTATCTTGAACTGCTTCCCCTCCGTCTCCGGCGCGTTCCCGAACAAAGCCTCGCAGCTCAAACCGGGACGCGGCTCGTCGGTGCGCAGATGGCCTTCCGCAGCCAACACACTGGCCGTAGGCGAGATATTGGCAGTATCCAATTCTTGCAGCCTGTCAACATAGTCAAGAATGGCCGAAAGCTGTTCGCGGTAGCGGGCTTTTTCCTCGGCGCTCAATTCCAACCGAGCAAGAGTAGCAATGTGTTCGACTTCTTCAAGGGAGAGGGGCATGAGTCAAATTATACGTTAAAACCCGCACTGCTCCAACACAGGGAGACGTTGGACTCCATTATCTAACTTTTCAACGCCACCCCGCCGCATACCAGCGCAGGTACTCCTCCACATGGGCCTGCCAGTAAGCTTCCTCGTGGTAGCCATGGAAAAGATGCCATTCGTGGGGAATGCTCTGCCGGTTGAGAATATCTTCCAGTTCGAGCGCAGTTTGTAACTCGTGGTCGTTATCGCCGATGTCGAGATAAATGCGCGGCAGGGATTCGGGTGAGATGGCCTTCAGCCAATCGCCGAGATGCGGGCTGTCGGTCCAAAAGACGACCGGCGAGTGCGCCCCCAACGCCCCGAACAGGTCTGGACGGGTGAGGCCAAAATGGATAGCCCAGCCTGCGCCGCGCGAAAGCCCGCCGATGGCGCGGTGGTCGCGGTCGGCAAGGGTGCGGTAGTGTGCATCCACATATGGAATCAGTTCACCCGTCAAGGCCCCAGCGAAACCATACTCGGTGGGCTGCTTCCAGGAGGGATCGTGCGGCATGACAATGATGAACGGCGGCGCCTCACCCGCGGCGCTCAACCGATCAGCGGCTGCAGGCGCGCCGATGCGTACCCACTGGTCATCGCCATAGTATTGACCGTGTAACAGATACAACGCGGAATAACGCTGGCTTATCTGCTCATCGTAACAAGGCGGCAGGTAGATGAGAAATTCCAACGCACCTGCCAAGTACTGGCTGGACAAGCTATCAGCCTCGATCTGGCCGGGGATGGCAAGGCAATCGGTTATGGAGGATGGGGTGAGGAGGGGCGTGGGCGCGGATGTAGGAGAAACCGGCGTGACAATTGGGGAAGGTGAAAAGGCAACGGGAAGAGTCGGCGTCAGAGGGGGCACGCAGGCTGAAAGTCCGGCAAGAACCGCTGAAATAAGCACCAGAGCTGCTTGACTTACACGCATGGTTCGCATTATACTCACCTCTGCCGGGGTGTAGCGCAGTTGGTAGCGCACCGCGTTTGGGACGCGGTGGTCGGCGGTTCGAGTCCGCCCACCCCGACTGAGGCCGCCGAGACTGCACAAGCTCTCGGCGGCAGTGCTAAATTAGACAAAGCGCAGTAAAATTGTAGCGGAGGAATCAGTGATATGCCACATCCGAAATTCGATGCGGTGATCGAGGCCGTGCACTATGCGCCGGATGGAAAGATTGCTCTGGCGCGCATCTATGAACGGCGCGGTGCAACCTGGTCGGATCATATCCTGCTTGACCGGCAAGATGTGATCGAACGGCTACGACAAGGTAAGCACTTCGTCATTGGCAGGCGAAAGGAATATTGGGCCAGCACTTTCGAGGTCGGCGAGACGGTGCAATACCTGGCACGCGGTGACAAAGGCGTGATTACCACCAATGGCCAAGCTGGTGAGAAGGACTGGCTGGCGGGCGTACCCGTGTTCTAGGCAAGAAGGATGAGACAGCGTCCTGTCCATCTGCAGTGAGAGTATCCACGTGAAAATTATTGACCAAACCCCATTTCTGTCCGAAAACGGTGAGATCAGCACGCTTGACCAAATCAAGGTCACGTTAAAATTTGGGGCGGATTGGCTTCAGGAGGTCAATGCTCAGAAAACGGTCATGGCCTGTTTGGGAAAGGTGCTGGATGATAGCTTTACCCTGCTTCGCAACGCAAGGCTGGCCGGCGCGGACATTAGCATTCCCCTTATCCTGGTCGGTCCGACAGGCATTTACGTGCTGTACGTTACACCGCTGCGAGGCATGTTCCGGGCAAAGGGGGATTCATGGGGAACCCTCGAAGGCTATATTTTCAAGCCGGCGCGCGTCAATTTAATCGTCCGTACGGCGAACATGGGACGCGCTTTGCAGACATACTTGGAGCGGCAAGGATACCCACCAACTTCGACTCCGATTGATGCCGTGCTACTCGCCACCGAGCCCGGCCTGCACATTGACAGTGTCCGCCCCGTTGTCCGCGTGGTCATGAGAGATGCGCTGGAAAACTTCGCCGCTTCGATAGCTCAGGGACACGTTCTCTTCAGCCCCAAGACAGTCCGTGATATCCTCAGGCGCATTTTGAACCCGCCCTCCGCTTTATCGGAGCAGGCTAAAGTACAAGCCGCCCAAGGCGATTCAGCCCAGCCATTTGCCCAAGAGATAAATGCCTTCGGCCTGGATTCCACACAAGAATCCACCCTCGGGCTGACCCCGGTCGGCGACAGTGCACAATTCCCCGAGTCGGGCGCATTCGCCAAGTCTATGGTGTTCTCCCAGCCCGAAACAGCAGCCCCAAGGAAAAGGCTATCGTTCTCGACCAAACAGTGGGCCTTTCTGATCGGCTTCTCTGTCATCGAGATCATCATCCTGATCATATTTGCCATCCTGATGATATCCAACTTATAAGCCAAGCGCGGGCCTTTCCTTGAAGTTACCTTTCCTTTCGATCATTATCCCAGCATACAACGAAGAAAAACGCCTGCCCCACGCCTTGGGGCAGGTATTTGCCTTCCTGGAGAAACAAGCTTATCCTGGCGAAGTGCTCGTGATCGAAAACGGCAGCACCGATGGCACTCTTCAACTGGCGCAGCAATATGCCAGGGAGCACCCTGGCCTGCGCGTCATCCACGAAGCTGGGCGCGGCAAGGGACTTGCAGTCCGCCGCGGAATGGCAGAAGCGCGCGGCGAGTATCGCTTCGTCTGCGACGTGGACCTCTCTATGCCAGTGGAGGAGATCAGCCACTTCCTGCCTCCGGCGCTGGCTGACTTCGATATCGCTATCGCCTCGCGCGAGGCTCCCGGCGCGGTGCGCTACGACGAGCCTTACTACCGCCACCTGACCGGGCGCGTTTTCAACCACCTCATCCGCCTGCTCGTTTTGCCAGGCATACAAGACACTCAGTGCGGGTTCAAATGCTTCCACGCCGCCGCGGCCGAAGATATCTTCCGCTATCAAACGCTCACCGGCTGGTCATTCGATGTCGAGATCCTGCACATCGCCCGCCAGCGCGGCTGCCGCATCATCGAAGTCCCCATTCGCTGGTACTACAGCCCCGAAAGCAAGATCCACATCCTGCGTGATTCCTGGCGCATGTTCCTCGACCTGTTGGCCATCCGCCGCAACGCGCGGCGAGGGATCTATGATACGCAGTGACGACTTCCCTGGCCTGGCCCGCCACCGTTCGTGCCGCGAGCACGGCGGCACGCCGGTGCGACACCTGCCCCGAACCGCAGGTGCGGGGGACGGCAGGGCAGGCAGTCGTCGAACGGCTGAAGCCGTTATTACACTTTTCCCCACGCTGGTAGTCTCCCTCTTGAGAGCAGAGGCCAAATAGAGTAAACTTGAGGCAAACTG
>CAYZIQ010000061.1:0-6193 GCA_964478375.1 uncultured Chloroflexus sp.
AAACCATACTGAAGGGAGATTCATTATAACCAGCCCGGATTCGCCAACCAGGCTAATGAGCTATAGTGCAGAGGAGGAGCAATTCCATGAGTTCAAACCACCAAGTATTGGCTCTTCATAATTTTAAGGAGAGGTGATTCATGACCGCCATTTCACCTGTTGAGCAGTCCATTTACGACAAGATCCTGGAAGCTACGCCAACCGGCGAGCGACTCAGGCTCTGTTTGCAGTGCGGCAATTGCAGTGGAATCTGCCCCTTTGGCTACCTGATGACTTATCCGCCGCATAGGATAATCTCCTACTTGCGCGCGGACAGGTTCGAAAAGGTGCTGGACACCGATACTGTCTGGATGTGTGTCTCCTGTTATGCCTGTACCCAGGTCTGCCCCTCGGACATTCCACTGACGCCCGGCTTGATGACCAGCACCAAGGAAGAGTTGTTGCTGGCCGGCAACGTACCGACCGAGCTTCAAAGCGCGCTCGAGTTCTCCCAGCGATACGGCAACCCCCTCGGCGAATCGCCGCGCAAGCGGGCAGACTGGGCTAAAGACATCCAACCTGAGGTCAAGATCATGGGGAAAATACGGCAGCCGGTGGATGTCTTGTGGTTTGTAGGCGATTACCCTTCCTATCATCCCCGTGTTCAATCCATCGCAAAAGCGCTGACCAAAATCCTCAACGCCCTGGGTGTGGACTTCGGCATCCTAGGACCGGATGAGTACAGCGACGGCGACTCGCAGCGCCTGGCGGGTGAGCGCGGCCTGTTCGAGATGCTGGCCGAGCGGAATGGGATGGCTTTCGGTAAGTACCAGTTCAACGAGATCATCACCACCGACCCACACGCTTACAACGCCATCAAGAACGAGTACCCGCGGCTGGGCATCTCCTACCCAGTCAAGCACTACACTGAGTTCCTCACCGAAAGACTCGAGCAGCTCAAGTCGTTGCTCAAGAAAGAAGTCAAAGCCAAAGTGACCTATCACGACCCCTGCTACCTGGGCCGCGCCAACGAAATCTTCGACCAGCCGCGCGCCCTGCTGCAAGCCATTCCAGGTGTGGAATTGGTGGAGATGTACCACAACCACCAAACCAGCCTGTGCTGCGGCGGAGGCGGAGGCGGGATGTGGCTGGACGGCTTCCAATGGGAAAAGGCTCACGTGCGCCTCTCAGAGTGGCGCGTCAAGGAGGCGATGAGCGAGGGCGCTGAAATCCTGGCCGTCGCCTGTCCTTACGAAACGCCGCGTTTTGAAGACGCCGCCAAGACGGTCGAAGGCGCGGGAGCGCTCAAGGTTAGAGACATTGCCGAACTGTTGGCTGAAGCGATGGGTGACTAGCGAGGTGGAAAAATGAACATAGCCGTTTTGGTAAAACTCGTCCCAGACCTGGTCGAAGAACTCAACATTGATCCCAGCGGGGCAGCACTGGATATGTCCTGGCTGCGCTTGATCATCAATGAATTTGATGAACACGCGGAAGAACAGGCCATCTTGCTCAAAGAACGCGGCGGAGGCCAGGTGACAGTCGTTGCTCCGGAATATGAAGGCGTAGACGACGTGCTCTTCACTGCTGCCGCCCGCGGCGCTGACCTGCTGATCAAGCTCAGCGGCAATTTCGCCGCGGCGAATAATCACGCCCTGGCGCGCGCGAGCGCAGCCGTCTTTAAAGAACTTCAGCCCGATCTGGTGCTGACCGGTGTCCAGGCCAACAACGACTTGGATGGGCCGGTTGGGCCAACCCTGGCCGAGTGTCTCGGAATGCCTTATGTCGGCTGCGTCTCCGGCGTCACGGTCGGTGACGGGAAGGTCACGGCGCGCAAAGAGTACCCAGGTGGGCTGATCGCCGAGATGGAAGTTAAGCTACCAGCCGTGCTGGGCATCCAGGCGGCGGAACAGCCGCCGCGCTACGTGGCCGTCAGCAAGGTACGCATGGTGATGAAAACTGCAACCCTCGAGGAACGCGTCGCGGAGGCGCTGGACCCGAGCGGTGGGCCGGCTGTCGGACGCATGTTCCAGCCCGAGGCGGCCGCCCATGCCGAGATGATCACCGGCAGCCCGGACGAGGTCGCCGATAAGCTCGTGAGCATTTTCAAGGAAGCGGGCGTGCTTTAGAGGAGGAATGCGATGAGCCAGGACATTTTTGTCGTCATCGAACACCTGCGCGGACAGGTAGCAGACATTTCTTACGTAATGCTGGCAGCCGCGCGCGAGCTGTCGAAAGGGATCGGCGGGAACGTCATCGCCGTGCTGTTGGGTCATGAAGCGGAAGGATTGGCAGGGAAACTTTCCGCCGATCAGGTGCTGTACCTCGATCAGCCGGCGCTGGCCGATTTCACCTCGGATGCCTACCAAAAGGCGTTGGCTGGTTTGATCAGCGAAAAGCAGCCGCGCGCCGTACTGTTCGGCAACACCTCTATCGGCGCAGACGTGGCAAGCGTGCTTTCGATCAAACTGGGATTGCCTCTGGTAAGCTCCTGCCGCAGCTTCAGCGCAGACGGCAAATTCGTCAGCCAGATTTGCGGCGGCAAGATCATGGCCGAGGGCGACCTGCCCTCCCCCACCGCGCTGGTGACGATGGTGCCCGGTGGATACAAGCCGGAGGCCGGGCAGAGCGCCCAGGCCCCTGCGCTGACCAGGCTCGAGGTCGCGGGACTCGATGCGCTGCGCGTCAGCCTGGCGAAGTACATCGAGCCGGAGGCCGGCGATGTGGACATTGCCAAAGAACCGCTGCTGATTGCCGTCGGGCGCGGCATCCAACAACAGGATAACATCCAGCTTGCCGAGGATCTGGCCCAGGCGATGGGCGGCGTGGTGTGCGGCTCGCGCCCGGTCATTGACCAGGGATGGTTGGCCACCTCCCGCTTGGTGGGCAAATCGGGCAAGCACGTCAAACCCAAGGTTTACTTGGCGATGGGCATCAGCGGCGCGCCAGAGCACGCCGAAGCCATCACCGATAGCGACATGATTATCGCCATCAACACCGATCCCAAGGCGCCCATTTTCGAAATTGCCAAATACGGCACCGAGACAGACTTGTTCGATCTGATTGACCCGTTGATCGCGAAAGTCAAAGCGGCGAAAGGCGGCTAGACCCACGAAACTGTAGTAACGACTTCGCGAAGCACCCTGGAAGGGTTAGTCGTTCGGTAAGGCCAGCGACTAAAGTCGCTACTACGGGCCGAAACAAAGAGGAGCAGACTTCATGCCAGAGCGAGTTGACTTTTGGGGTATACCTACCACGTGGGGCTCACCAGCCATTTACGTGTATTCCATCATGTTCCTGGCGGCTGCCATCCTGCTCGTCCGCTTCTACCTGCGCGCCAGGCTGTGGTGGCAGGTGGGCCGGTCCGAGGTGCGCTGGGACAAGCTCCACGTGCGGATTGGCCGCTTCATCAAGTATGCCATCGTCCAGACCAAAGTGCTGGGACAGCGCTATCCGGGCATCATGCACGTCTGCATTGCCTGGGCCTTCTTTGTATTCCTGCTGGGCACGGCCCTGGCGACCATTGACACTCATTTCTACAAAATCCTGGTCGGCTATCCATTCCTGCTGCAAAAGCTGGTGATGGATATTTTCACCATCGTCTTTTTCATCGGCGCGGGGTTGGCGGTCTACCGGCGCTTCATCCAAAAGCCGCCCCGCCTGACACTTTCGTCCGGCTTCACGTTTTCGCTGGTGATGATCATCCTGATCGTGCTGGGCGGGCTGCTGACCGAGTCGCTGCGCCTGGCGGTCGAGAGGCCAGCCTGGGCGTGGTGGTCGCCGGTCGGCTGGCTGGTGGGGCAGATTTGGATTGCCACCGGCGCCTCGGACGCCACGCTCACGGCCTGGCACCTGGGCGTGTGGATTGCCCACCTGCTCATCGTGGTCATGACGCTTGTCACGTTGCCGGTCGGAACGCTGCTGCACATCCTGACCGGACCACTCAACCAGTTCTTCTCGAAACTCGACCGGCCGACCGGACGCCTTGCCCCGATGCCAGAAAACGCTAAAGGTGAGCCGATCTACGCCAGCACGCTGCGCGACCTGACCTGGAAACAGTTGCTGGACGGCGACGCCTGTACCGAATGCGGACGCTGCCAGGACGCCTGTCCGGCCTTCGCAGCCGGTACGCCGCTCAGCCCCAAGCAGCTGATTCTGGGCGTGCGCGACGCGCTGCGGGCGGATGGCCGCGCCCTGCTGGTCAAAGACTCAAAAGCGCCGCTGCTGGTCGGCGAGAAGATCAAGGACGAGGTGCTGTGGTCGTGCACTACCTGCGGCACGTGCATCCGTGAATGCCCGGTGCTGATCGAGCACGTGGACGCCATCGTGGACATGCGCCGCTATCTCGTCATCGAGGGCCGCATGGACGCCGAGCTGCAGACCGCGCTGGAGAACTTTGGTCGCTACGGCAACTCGTTCGGCCAGTCTGAACGGATGCGCGCCAGGTGGACCCAGCCGATCCAGCCGGCGATCAAGGACGCGCGGCGCGAGCCGGTCGAGTACCTGTGGTTCGTCGGTGATTACGCCTCCTACAGCCCGACGCTGACCGATGTCACGCGCATGACGGCGGAAGTTTTCCAGAAAATCGGCCTGGATTTTGGCATTCTGTACGATGCCGAGCGCAACGCTGGCAACGACGTGCGCCGCATCGGCGAAGAGGGCCTGTTCGAGATGCTGGTCGAGAAGAACGCCGCGGCATTGAGCAAGAGCAAATATCAAAAGATCGTCACCACCGATCCCCATTCCTATAATACGCTCAAGAATGAATACCCGGCGGACGACGACGGACGTTTGCCGGTGCTACATTACGCCGAGCTGCTCGACCAGTTGATTTGTTCCGGCCAGCTCAAGTTCGGCAAAAAATTGGGGCTCAAAGTCACCTACCACGACCCGTGCTACCTGGGCCGCTACAACGGCGTGTACGACGCGCCGCGGCGGGTGATCCAGGCGACCGGCTGCGAGCTGATCGAGATGCCGCGTCACGGCGACCGGGCGTTCTGCTGCGGCGCAGGCGGCGGTCGCATCTGGATGGCCGAAGGCGAGATCCAAGAGCGGCCCAGCGAGTCCCGCATCCGTGAGGCGGTGAAACTCGAAGGCGTCAATACCTTCGTCGTCGCCTGCCCCAAGGATGTCACCATGTTCCGCGACGCGGTCAAAACCACCGGCAACGAGGAGCGCCTAGTCGTCAAAGATCTGATCGAATTGGTTCATGCAGCTTTATAAGGTATCCTCTCAAAAAACTGGGGGGTGGGGGTGTGTGAGCAGCGAAGCCGCCCACACACCTATCCTCCCCCACTTATTTGAAAAGAAACATGTAAGCATGTGACATGAGATTATGGCGAAACCAAAGAAGGCTATCCATAAGAGACGCCTGCCGGGATTTGCCCTTATAAGTAAAGACGGCGTCAAGATACCAATAGCCTCCAAGCTCATCCTGAGCTTTCTGTTGATCATCATCGTGAGCAGCGCCATTTTCACGGCAGTTGGCATCCAGCTCATTGGCAACCGCGTCGTGATAGAAGCCCAGGAGATGGTGCGCCAGGACCTTAACTCTGCCAGAGAGATTTACCAGAACAAACTGTTGCATATTAACGATGTAGTCCGCCTGACAGCCACCAGGTTTTTTCTGATCGACGCGCTGATCGCAGGAGATATTGATCAGGCAGTTACGGAGTTGTCTAGCATAAAGCTAAGAGAAGGACTTGATATATTAACAGTCACAGATACAACCGGCAACGTCCTGTTTCGCGCCAGTAACCCTGACAAATTCGGCGATAACGTAGGCGATGATGAACTTGTTTCGGTTGTAGTCAATGGAAGGCTGCCCGTTTACGCAACGGAGATCGTGCCGGGCGAGGAATTGAGCCTGGAATCATCTCTCCTCGCCGAACAGGCTTTCATCAGGTTCATTGACACGCCTAAGGCCAGAGTCCGAGCCGAGACAGAGGAAACAGCCGGCATGGTATTGAAAGCAGCTGCCCCAATATTCGATTATCAAGGCAACCTTATCGGTGTCTTATACGGCGGCGACTTATTGAACAGGAACTATGAAATTGTTGACGAGATAAAACAGACTGTTTTTGAAAATTTAAAGTACAAAGGTAGTGATATTGGAACTGCAACGATCTTTCAAAACGATGTAAGAATTTCAACTAACGTCAAGAATCTTGATGGCTCGAGAGCTATCGGAACGCGCGTCAGCGAGATCGTATAC
>CAYZIQ010000061.1:6293-16773 GCA_964478375.1 uncultured Chloroflexus sp.
CAAGAATCTTGATGGCTCGAGAGCTATCGGAACGCGCGTCAGCGAGATCGTATACGGCCAGGTTGTTATCGAAGGAAAACCCTATATCGGGCGCGCTTATGTTGTTAACAACTGGTATATCACAGCCTACGAACCTATCCGAAACCTCAACGACAAAGTCGTTGGCATCCTGTATGTTGGCATATTAGAACAAAAATACCTGGACATTAAAAAACAAACAATCGTCGTATTCCTGCTTATTACCCTGGCAGGTGTACTGGTATCACTGCTGTTGTCCTACCTCTTTTCGCGATCAATTTCCAGGCCGGTCAACAAAATAGTACTGGCGTCCAGGGAAGTCGCACATGGCAACCTGGGCGCAAGAGTGGAGGTGCGTTCCAGAGATGAATTTGGAGAGCTGGCAGACTCCTTCAACACCATGGCCTCTGCGCTGAAAGAAAGAGATTTACAGTTGAAGGAATTCACCAGGAGCAAACTAATGGAGTCCGAGCGACTGGCCCTCATCGGCCAATTAGCAGCCAACGTGGCCCATGAGTTGAACAATCCTCTGACAGGCATCATCACCTACTCGCACCTGCTCTTGGAGCAGACAAAAGCCGGGGACCCGATCAGGGATTTCCTCCAAAAGATCGTCAACCAGGCGAACCGAAGTAAAGAGATCATCAAAGGCCTGTTGGATTTCTCTCGCCAAAAGAAACCGGATAAGACGTTATGCGATGTCAACTCTGTGTTAATGGACTGTATCTCGCTGGTAGAAAATCAGGCCCTGTTCCATAATATTCAAATCCAGAGCAGCCTGAAGATAGACTTGCCCAGGGCTGTCATTGATCCTTCAAAGATCGAGCGCGTGTTCATGAATATGATTCTCAATGCCGCTGAAGCGATGGAAGGCAATGGGAACCTGACGATAACGACCAGGTTTGATCAGGTAAAGAGTTACATCGAAGTGGAGTTCACCGACACTGGCTCGGGCATCGAGAAAGAAAATCTGGAGAAAATATTCGATCCCTTCTTCACTACCAAGGACACCGGACATGGGCTGGGCCTTGCGATCTGTTACGGGATCATCAAAGAACATAAAGGAACAATTTTGGTTGAAAGCGAAGTAGGCAAGGGAACAACGTTTATTGTCAGGTTACCGGTGAAATTAGACGAAGAGAGTAGCCACAATGGCAAAGAAGTTTAAGATATTGATCATTGACGATGAGGAAGTCGTTCTGGACTCTTGCACGCTGATATTGGCTGGCGGCAACTATCAACTCGCCACCGCCAAGAATGGCAATCTTGGCCTGGAACTGACGAAGGAGTTCCAGCCTGATCTCGTCTATGTTGACCTGAAAATGCCCGGCATCTCGGGCCTGGAAGTACTGGAAAGAATCCGCGAGCTCGACCCGAACATCGTGACCATCGTCATCACTGGGTACGCGACGGTTAGCTCGGCTGTGGAGGCGATGAAGAATGGCGCTTACGATTTCTTGCCGAAGCCATTCACGCCAGACGAATTTCGTTTGATCACGCAGCGCGGGCTTGACAGAAGGAAATTGGTTTTGGAAACCATCGCCTTGCGCAGAGAAAAAGAGATGCTGCGGGAGAATTTCGCTGCCATTGTTTCTCACGAACTGAAAGCTCCACTTGGCGTGGTGCAGCAAAATTTGTACGGATTGGAGTACGAGCTGGAAGATAGGCTCACTGAAGAACAAAAAGAGAAGATTGGACAGATGAAATCGAAAATCAACGATCTCATCAATCTCATCCATACCTGGCTGCGAGTCATTTCGGTAGATGTGAAGAAGCTTCAGGAAAACTTCAAGCCCACCTTGATACCAATTGTAATTTCCAAAGCAGTGGAGATTGTCCAGCCCCAGGCAATCCGCAAGAATATCGAAATCGTTCCATCGGTGCAAGAACCCTTGAACTTCGTAAATGGTGATGAAGGCACGCTTGTGGAAGTTGTGGTCAACATTCTCGGTAATGGGATCAAGTTTTCCCGAGAGGGAAGTCGAATATTAATCAAGGCTGAGGAAAAGAATAAGGTTCTTGCTATCACTGTATCCGATTCCGGGATCGGGATCTCGAAAGAAGACCTCCCGTATATCTTCGAGGATTTTTACACTGGCGATACCGGCCAGATCGTCGAAAAAAGTAGTGGACTAGGCCTGGCCATCTCGAAACGCATCGTCGAGGCCCATAATGGCTCAATCTCTGTGGAAAGCGAATTAGGCAAAGGCTCTACTTTTACAGTCTGCTTGCCAGTTCAATGACAAATAACATCGCTGACTGAATCGGAAAGCCGATATTTTGAAAAATCTTGTAAGCGAAGGAGAAATCTGATGAACACTCAAAAACAGTTATTGATTATTGACGATGACCCGGATTTCGTTGCAGGGATCAAGTCCATCCTTGAAAAGGCCGAATACAGCATAGATGTGGCATACAATCCCAAGGACGGCTTCCAGGCGCTGCAATCCAAGCCCTACGACTTGCTGCTACTCGACATCATGATGGGACGAGGCGCAGAGGGCGTGGCAATCGCTCGGAAGCTGAGGAAGGACCCGAAACTACGAGAGCTTCCAGTCCTAATTATTACCGGCATCCGGGAACAAATTGCTTTTCTTTTCCCTGGCCAGCCCGTGCACCCTCACTTCGTCGAGCTCGACGAATTGGTCGAGAAACCAGTGGAGCCAAAGCTTCTCTTGGAGAAGGTAAGTGCCCTGCTGAAAATGGCCGAAGAGAAAAAGTCCCAGAAGAAAGCATAACGGGAGATGATCTATGGCTGTTGAACTGTCTTTCAGCAAAGAAATCGAAAATATCATGTATGCCAGCCATGGCAAGCCGATCAGGGACTGCCTGCAATGCGGAACTTGCTCCGGCACCTGCCCGGCGGTTGAGTTCATGGACAACTCGCCGCGTGAGATCATTGGCCTGATCCGCGCCGACATGAAAGATGAAGTGCTGGCAAGCAATACCTACTGGACTTGCGCCTCCTGCTATCACTGCACGGTGAGATGTCCGGCCGGGATTGACATCGCTGATATGATGTACGCGCTGAAGCGCTACTCGATGTGGAAGGGCAAATACAAGGAAGGCCTGCTTGGGCCTGACTTCTCCGAAGCCTTCGTGAAGATGATCGTCAATTCCGGGCGATCCTTCGAGCCGATCCTGGCAGCCACGTACCTGCCCAAATACAGCGCGGGCGACATCATCCAAGAAGGCCTGACCGCCGCCGGTCTGGTTTTGAGCGGGAAGATGCCCTTGCTTCCGAAGAAGGTCAAGCGGCTCAAGAACGTTCAGCGGATGGTGAGACGGATCATCCCGATAGGAGAGACGAAATGAAACAATATGCCTATTATCCGGGCTGCTCCCTCGAGAGCTTGGGGAAGAACTACCATCTCTCCGCATTGGCGGTTTCGACTGAGCTGGGCGTGGAACTGAAAGAACTCGAGGACTGGAACTGCTGTGGTGCTACGGCTTACTTCCCAGTAGATGAATTACTGGCGTACACACTGGTGTCCCGTAACCTGGCTATCGCCGAAAAGACCGGGTTGCAAGACTTCGTTGCCCCATGCAGCGCCTGCTACAAGAATGCCTACACCACGAACAAATACCTCAAAGCTGATCCCGACCTGGCCGAACACATCAACTATGCCCTCGAAGAAGATCATCTTCAAGTTGAGGGAAGAATGAACGTGCGCCACCTGATCGAGGTGTTCATCGAGGATGTGGGACTGGAGGAGATCAAGAAAAAGGTGTCAAATCCGCTGAAAGGGCTGCGCGTCGCTCCCTACTACGGATGCCAGATCGTGCGGCCGAGGAAGGATAAAGAAGATGTCGAGAATCCTCAATTCTTCGAGAAACTTTTATTGGCAATCGGGGCGGAGCCAATAGATTACGCTTCCAAAACACGTTGCTGCGGCGGCTCTTTGATCATCACGAACAGAAAAGCCGCGCTGGACATGGTTCACAAGCTGCTACAGGATGCTGTTAACAGTAATGCCAACGTGATCGCGACCACCTGTCCGATGTGCAACGTCAACGTGGAAGTGTATCAGGGGCAGGTCAACCGGGAGTACGGAACACGATTTTCCATCCCAGTAATGTACTTCACACAACTCATGGGATTGGCCATGGGCATCGCGCGCGGACATTTGGGGATTGGCGCCGCGGCGCCGGTGCTTGCCTTTGCCCAGAACGTGGAGGCCCGATGAGACCACTTTCACCATCTTTTCCATCATCTCATCAGCCTGATCGTTCGATAACCAATAGGAACAGGAGCGAAATCTATGAGTGAGAAAATTGGCGTTTACATCTGTCACTGCGGCACCAACATCGCCGGCGTTATCAACGTGGGTGAAGTGAGCGCCTGGGCCGCAGAAAACCTGAAGGATCAGGGCGTTGTCGTCTCACGCGATTACAAGTTCATGTGCTCCAGCCTGGGACAGGAACTGATCCAAAAGGACATCAAGGAGCACGGCCTGACCCGGGTCGTGGTCGCCGCCTGTTCCCCCCACCTCCACGAAGCCACTTTCCGCAATGCCTGCTCGCGTGCCGGCGTTAACCCCTACCTGTTCGAGATGACCAACATCCGCGAGCAGGACTCGTGGGTTACCACAGACAAAGAAGAAGCCACCAAGAAAGCCAAAGCCCTGGTTGCAGCAGCTGTTGGACGAGTGGCCTACCAAAAGCCGCTAGAATCACTACTCGTTCCGATAGATCCGAACGTGCTGGTAGTCGGAGGCGGGATTGCTGGCATCCAGGCTTCTCTCGAGATTGCCAACAGCGGCCAGCATGTTTACCTGGTAGAGCGCGAACCCTCTATCGGCGGACACATGGCCCAGTTCGACAAGACCTTCCCCACCCTGGATTGCTCGGCCTGCATCCTGACCCCAAAAATGTTCGATGTCGGCAACCACAAGAACATCACTATGCTCACCTGGAGCGAGGTGGAAAAAGTGGAAGGTTACATCGGCAACTTCACGGTCACCATCCGCAAGCGCGCCCGTGATGTTGATGAAGGGTTGTGCACCGGCTGCGGTGTCTGCGGGGAAAAATGTCCCAAGAAGGTGTTGGACAATGTGTTCGAGGCCGGCATGGGCAACCGGAAAGCCGTCTATGTACCTTTCCCGCAGGCTGTGCCAAAGTACCCGGTCATCGACCGCAAAAACTGCACTTACTATCTGAAAGGTACGTGCAAGGCATGTGAGAAATTCTGCCCGACCGGTGCAATTAAATTCAACCAGGAGGATCAAATCCTCACAGTCAAGGTTGGTAACATCATCCTGGCAACTGGCTATGACCTTTTTGACTCACACCGAATTACGCAATATGGATATGGCCGCCTGGCCAACGTTTTTACCAGCCTCGAATTCGAACGTATGAGCAACGCGGCCGGTCCGACAGGCGGCCGCATCGTCCTGCGCGATGGGAAAACCGTCCCCAAGGTGGTTGGCATTGTTCACTGCGTGGGCAGCCGCGACCAGAACTACAACCCCTACTGCTCGGCGATTTGCTGTATGCAGAGCCTGAAGTTCGCCCATCTCGTACACGAACGCACCGGCGCGGAAGTCTACAATTTCTATATTGACATCCGCACGCCCAGCAAAGGCTACGAGGAATTCTATCAGCGCCTGCTCGAGGAAGGGACGCGCTTCGTGCGCGGCAAGGTGGCCGAAATCACCAATGTTGCCCGCGTGCCGGAAGAGGAGGGCAAACTCATTGTTCAGGTGGAGGATACGCTCATCGGCAAACAGCGGCGCATCCCGGTGGATATGGTCATTCTCTCGGCTGGTTTGCAGGCGCGCCACGATGCAAAGATAGTCGCTAGGAAATTCGGCATCTCTTGCAGCGCAGACGGCTGGTTTATTGAGCGGCATCCCAAGTTGGACCCGGTTGCCACAATGACTGATGGAGTGTTTGTCGCCGGAGCTTGCCAAGGGCCAAAGGATATTCCCAATTCGGTTGCCCAAGGTGCGGCCGCTGCTGCCCGCGTGCTATCCATCATCGGCCAAGGCGAGATCGAAATAGAGGCCGCCACAGCCATAGTGGACGAAGTCACCTGCGTCGGCTGCAAGCAGTGCGTTGCCTCCTGCCCCTATCAGGCTATTCAGTACCTGGAAGACAAAGGCAAAGCATATGTCCAGGAAGCACTTTGCAAGGGCTGCGGCACCTGTGTTGGCACCTGCCTGCCGAAATCCATTAGCCTCAAACATTTCACTGATGAGCAAATTGTTGCCGAGATGATCGGCGCAATGAAAGTGATGAAATCTTTTGAATTGATGGAGGTGGCATAATGCACGAACCAAAGATTATCGGCTTTCTTTGTAACTGGTGCTCGTACCGCGGGGCCGATTCGGCCGGTATGGCTCGCCTGAAATATCCGCCTAATATCAAGATTATCCGTGTGCCTTGCAGCGGGCGCATCTCCCCAGAATTGGTCCTGCGTACTTTCCGAGAAGGTGCTGATGGCGTCATGGTACTCGGCTGTCATATCGGCGACTGCCATTACAGCACTGGCAATCACCGTACCGCCAAACGTATGCCTGTGCTAAAGAAACTCTTGGAATATACAGGCATAGAATCGGAGCGGTTGTATATCAACTGGGTCTCGGCTGCAGAAGGTGAAAAGTTCGCCACGGTTATCAAGGATTTCACCGAAAAAATCAGCACCCTGCCGCCTTTTGTGGAGACGATGAAATGAGCGACAGACTAACCTCCCTGCGTGAAGCGATCGAAAAAATCCTGCCAGACCTGGACGGTGTACTCGCTCTGAGGAGCGGACCGGGTGGGATCGTATCCCCCTACCTGTTCACGAAGGAACATCCGGACGAACTGGCAAAATTGGCAATCTGGCCCAAGGAGCCTGTGCCCGACACCCTGAAGATCATCCTGCGCGCCCATCCCCAAGCCAAACTGGCCATCGTCTGCCGCGGCTGCGAGGAACGCGGTATCGTCGAGATGTTCAAGCACGCGCAGATCAACCTGGATAACGTGACCCTGATCGGCCTGCAATGCGAACAGGCGGAAGCGGAGTTCTGCCGCTGCGCCAAGCCTTTCACGGTTCATTCCAAACTGACGGTGGGCCAGCCCATTCAGGGCGTTCCCGACCCGCTGACGGACAAGATCGCGGCCATGAGCCAGCCTGAAAAACTGGCCTTCTGGAAACAGGAGTTCGAGCATTGCATCAAATGTTACGGCTGCCGCAACATCTGTCCGCAGTGTTTCTGTAACATCTGCGCCCTCGAAGATGAAAAATGGGTTCAGGCCGGCAGATTGCCGATGGAGAACCCGTCCATGTATCACCTCATTCGCGCCATGCACATGACTGCCAAATGCGTGGCCTGCCGCGAGTGCGAGGAAACCTGCCCAGCAGGCATTCCCATGGCAGTTCAGTTCCGCCTAATCGCCCGCGATGTCAAAGAGATGTTCGGCTACGAGACCGGCGCAGATATGGAACAAAAACCACCGCAGTTGCTGGTGCTTGAAGAAGGCGAGTATGACCGCACCGGTCTGCCACACTAAGGAGAAATGTCATGATTAAGTATGAAAATGTTCTCACCACCTGCCCGTATTGCGGGACAGGCTGCGGCCTGCACCTGCAAGTATTGGACCAGCAACTGGTTGGGACGCTGCCGGCGAAAAACCATGTCATCAGTGACGGCGGCCTGTGCATCAAAGGCTGGAACGCACATGCCTTTGTCAATCATCCCGACCGCCTGAAGAAGCCCCTAATCCGAAAGAACGGCAAACTTGTTGAAGCGGAATGGGAGGAGGCCCTGGCGCTGGTCGCGGAAAAACTCGGCAAGATTAAAACTAAAAGCGGACCCGATAGCACCGGCTTCCTCAGTTCAGCCAAATGCACCAACGAGGAAAATTACGTCCTGCAAAAGTTCGCCCGCGTGGTGATCGGCACGAATAACATCGATCACTGCGCCCGTCTCTGCCACGCTCCCAGCGTGACCGGCTTGGCTGGATCCTTTGGCAGCGGCGCCATGACGAACTCGATCCCTGAGTTCGAGACGGACACCAATTGTTTCCTCATCATCGGCTCGAACACCTCCGAAACTCACCCCTTGATCGGCACGCGCATCCTCAAAGGTCAGAAACGAGGCGCAAAAGTAATCGTGGCCGACCCGCGCCAGAATCAGATCGGGCAATGGGCGGATCTCTATCTCGAATTCCGTCCCGGCACAGATGTGGCGTTGATGAACGGGATGATGAATATCATCATCAGCGAGGGCCTAGAGGACAAACAGTTCATCGCCGAGCGCACCGAGGGCTTCGAGGAATTCAAGGCGCTGATGGCCGAATACACGCCGGAGAAGGTGGAGGGCATCACCGGCGTCCCGGCGGAGAAGATTCGTCAGGCGGCGCGGCTATTTGCCATGCAAAAACCTTCCGCGGTGATTTACGCCATGGGTATCACCCAGCACACCACTGGCGTGGATAATGTCAAATCCACCGCCAATCTGGCCATGCTGACCGGCAATCTGGGCATCCCTGGCGGCGGCGTCAATCCCCTACGCGGGCAGAACAACGTGCAGGGCGCCTGCGATATGGGCGGCCTGCCCAACGTCTATCCCGGCTATCAGGCTGTCACAAACGAGGAAATCCAAAAGAAGTTCGGGGAAGCCTGGAGCTGCGCAGGTCCCACGCAGGTCGGTCTGACAGTGACCGAGATGGTGCACGAGGCCGGCGAAGGCAAGATCCGCGCCCTCTACATCATGGGTGAAAATCCAATGGTTTCCGACCCGGATATCAACCATGTCCGCCACTGCCTGGAACGCACGGATTTTCTAGTGGTTCAGGACATTTTCCTAACCGAAACAGCGCAACTGGCACATGTCGTCCTGCCAAGCGTCTCGTTCGCGGAAAAGGATGGCACTTATACCAACACCGAACGGCGTGTCCAGCGCGTGCGGCAGGCCATCCCGCCCGTCGGCGAGGCGCGTCAGGATTGGGAGATCATCTGCCAAGTGGCGCGGAAAATGAGCGCGGCAGGTTTCGACTTCAAACATCCGAGGGAGATCATGGAAGAGATCAACCGCCTGACGCCCAGTTACGGAGGGATCACCTACGAGCGGTTGGAAGAACTTGCCTCGCTGCAATGGCCATGCCCAGCGACAGATCACCCCGGTACGCCCTACCTGCACAAAGGCAAGTTCTCGCGCGGTCTGGGCAAATTCTTTGCCGTCCCGTTCAAGGAGGCCGCCGAATTGCCTTGCGAGGAGTTCCCGCTCGTTTTGACCACCGGACGGGTGATGTTCCAGTACCACACCGGTACAATGACCCGCCGCTCGCCGAAATTGGAGCAGGAGGTCCCCGAGGCGTACGTCGAGATTCACCCCGATGACGCTGTCCGCATCGGGCTGAACGGGAACAAGCATGTGCGCCTGACCAGCCGGCGCGGCGTGCTCGAAAAGGTACACGTACACGTCACCGACCGCATTAACCCGGGCGTAGTATTCATGCCATTCCACTTTGCCGAAGCAGCCGCTAATATATTGACCAACGCTGCCGTTGACCCGGTCGCCAAGATCCCCGAGTACAAAGTCTGCGCTGTGAAGGTCGAAGCCGCATGAGTCATCCCCATCGCTTTTTGCGATATCACTTGGGTCAATGGGAACGGCTGGAAAGGGGCGTGATATCCGAAACACCGGTCGCGCTGACCGTCAACGGGCATGCCTGGATAACGTTCATGTGCACGCCGACAGATCTGGAGGCGCTGGCAGTTGGCTTCTTATTCAACGAAGGAATTGTCAAGAAAAAAGAAGAAGTCGAACTAGTGCAGGTTTGCCCGCGAGGCGACAATGTCGATGTCTGGCTCAAACATCCTGTGAAAAAACCCAAGCAATGGAGGCGCACATCGGGATGCACTGGCGGCACGACCGCCGTCATGCCAGATGGGTTGCGCCCCGAACTGAGGGATGGTTTTGTGTTGGAGCCGCGCGCCGTCAGCCGCTTTGATGAAATGCTGAGCGACGCCCAGCACCTTTACCGGGAGGTTGGCGGTGTGCATACTTCGATCCTGAGCGATGGTGAACGTGTAGTCGTTTCAGCGGAAGATGTCGGTCGGCATAACTCGCTGGATAAAATTTCCGGACACTGTTTACTCGATGACATTCAACCATCACGAAAAATCTTGGCCACCACTGGCAGAATCAGTTCGGAAATGATCCAAAAAGCCGCAAGGATAGGCTCAACAGTAATAATCTCACGAACCTCAGCAAGTTCACTCTCTGTTGAGCTTGCCAACAGATGGGGCATTACGATGATAGGCTATGCGCGTCCGCAACAATTTGTAGTTTACACACACGCGGAACGAATTTTACAAAAAACCGAAGCGATGTACGAAATTCATTCGCTCAAGGAGGTGTGTCTCGAATCCAAAGATATCCACCTAACTCCCTCGAAATAAAACAAGATATCTATCTAATAAGGAAAAGGATAAAACAAAATGAGTGAACAAATTTCATTCGATGCCTTT
>CAYZIQ010000062.1:0-16725 GCA_964478375.1 uncultured Chloroflexus sp.
GGTGAAATCTAAGATTCAAATCCTGGAAAACAAAATTCAGGCATTTGAAAAAAAATATGGCATGACTTTCAATGAATTCGAGAATGCTTGCAAGCAGGGGCAGATCGAAAATGCGTTTTCCTATGAAGTTGAAAGTGATAACTGGGAATGGGAAGCGGCGCTGACCGACCGCGATTATCTAAAGGAAATCGCACAATGGTTGGAATAAGCACCAAAATGTAGAAAAAAACTTGGGCAACCATTGAAATCCACTGAGGTAAAGCATGGCAAGCAAAAATGTAAAAGGCAAAACGGTTTCTAAGGCAGGTAAAGTGGGTCGTGAGGCGCGGCGGATGCGCGTTTACCGCATCATCATTGTGGTGATTTCGGTCATCCTGATTCTTTCGTGGGTGCTCTCGCTGGTTGCAAAGTAAGATGATCGTGTCTTCAAATTAAGAAGGGGAAGATGGGAAGTGTGTGGGCAGCAAGCCGCCCGCACACCCCCACCCCCCAATTTTGAAATAATACAAATGATCCATGCTCGATAAGCTGACTGGAATTGAAGAACGCTACGAAGAGATCAATCGCCTGCTGGCTGAAGCAGGCGATGACTATCAGCGCGCCGCGGAGTTAAACAAAGAGCGCATTGACCTCGAGCCTTTGTACGAAAAGGCGCACGCATACCGCCAGTCGTTGAAGCGGCTGGAGGACGCCCGCTCCTTGCTCAAAAGTGAAGAGGATGAGGAAATGCGGGGGCTGGCCGAATCCGAGGTCACCGATTTGGAGCCGCGCATCCTGGAGCTGGAAAAAGAGATCACGGCGATGCTGCTTCCAAAGGATCCGCGCGACGATAAGAACGTCATCATGGAAATCCGCGCCGGAACGGGCGGGGATGAGGCCGCCATCTTCGCCGCCGACCTCTATCGCATGTACACGCGCTACGCTGAGCGTCAGGGCTGGAAGGTGGAAGTGCTGTCGCAGAGCGACATTGGCATCGGTGGATTCAAGGAGATCATCTTCTTGGTCAAGGGCAGGGGCGCGTACTCGAAGCTCAAGTATGAATCTGGCGTGCACCGCGTCCAACGCGTGCCGGTGACCGAGGCGCAGGGACGCATCCACACCTCGACGGCCACGGTGGCGGTGCTGGCCGAAGTCGAGGAAGTGGACATCCAGATTCCCGAATCCGATCTCAAGATTGATGTCTTTCGCTCGTCGGGCGCAGGCGGTCAGAATGTGCAGAAAAATGCCACCGCCATCCGCATCACTCACCTGCCATCGGGGATGGTGGTCGCCTGCCAGGATGAGCGTTCGCAATTACAGAACCGGCTGCGGGCCATGTCCATTCTGCGCGCCCGATTATATGAGATTGAAGAGGAGAAGCGCAGGGCCGAACGGGTCGAAGACCGCCGCTCGCAGGTCGGAACGGGCGAACGTTCGGAAAAGATCCGCACGTACAACTATCCTCAGTCGCGCATTACCGACCACCGCATCGGCCTGTCGGTGTATAACCTGACTTCGGTGATGGAGGGCAATATTGACGAATTCATCGAGGAGCTTGCTACGCGCGATGAGGCCGAACGGCTGGCTTCGTTGGGGGAAGAGGAAGAGTAGTCGTTCTTCTGCAGGGCGGGAAACGTTCCGTTGCATCATCTTTCGAGGGCAGAGAATAGAGAGTAGAGAGTAGTGGATCGTTTTGCCGAGCTATCGGCTCGTTTGATCTCTTTGACGGATACTCCCGGCCTGGATGCGCAGGTGTTGCTGGCGTATGTGCTGGAAAAGCCGCGCTCGTGGGTGCTGGCACATCCTGAAATGCGCTTGACCTCGAGCCAGTCCGCCAAGCTGGAGGCTTTGATCCAGCGCCTGGAGCGAGGCGAGCCGCTGCCATACGTCATTGGCCGCTGGGAATTCTTTGGACTGGATTTCATCGTCACGCCGGCGGTGTTGATCCCGCGCCCCGAGACGGAGCTGTTGGTGGAGCGGGCATTATCTTGGCTGCGGCAACGCCTGACAGTGAACCATCAGGCTATCCTTGTAAAGTCCGCCTCGGCGGATTTGGCGACGCTGCGAGCAGTGGATGTCGGCACCGGCTCTGGCTGCATCGCCATCGCGCTGGCGGTCAACATGCCGGGCTTGCAAGTCGCAGCCACGGATGTTTCCCCGACGGCGGTTGAGGTTGCCAGGCGCAATGCAGCCAAATTCGGCGTTTCGGAGGGTGTGAAATTTTCCTGCTGTGACTTATTTCCTTCGGAGGAATCTTCCAACACTCAACTTTCAACTTTCGACCTCATTGTGGCGAACCCGCCATATATTCCCTCAGAAACTTTACATGGGTTGAGAGTTTATGGTCGTGAACCGACCGTGGCCCTGGACGGCGGTGCGGATGGGTTGGACATTATTCGCCGCTTGTTGGCCGAAGCGCCGCGCCGTCTTTCCCTTGGCGGGTTGATTCTGCTGGAGATCGAGGCTTCGCATGGACCGGCTGTCTTGTCACAGGCGTATGATGCTTTTACCGAGGCGGGGATCAGTCTGCACCAGGATTTATCCGGTCACGACCGGCTGCTGGAGATACAAGTTTGAAGGCAGAAGGATGAAGGATGAAAACACTGGTGCTGCTTGTTGACGCGGTGGGTGCAATGGATTGCGCGCTGGAAATCCTGCGCTCCGGCGGACTGGTGGCCTTTCCCACTGACACTGTCTACGGCCTCGGCGCGCTGGCGTTCGCCGCGGCGGCGATCGAGAAAATCTACGCAGCCAAGGGACGTTCGACCGAAAAGGCAATCCCGATCTTGTTGGGCGATCCTGACCAGCTTGGGCAAGTCGCCGCGCAAGTTACCCCCATCGCCTCGAAACTCGCCTCCCGCTTCTGGCCCGGCCCGCTGACGCTGATCGTGCCGAAGCACCCGTCCCTGCCGAAGGCCATCTCCTCCACACCGACGGTTGGTGTGCGTGTGCCGGATCACTCCCTGGCACGGGCGTTGCTGCGCGCCGCCGGGCCGATGGCGGTCACTTCGGCCAACCTCTCCGGGCAGGCCAGTCCTTGCTCGGCGCAGGAAGTCTATGCACAGCTCGGTGGTCGCATTCCGCTCATTCTGGATGGCGGGCCGACGCCGGGCGGGGTGCCATCCACTGTGGTCAATTGCCTCGGCGCGGAGCCGCAGATACTGCGCGAAGGTCCTATCACGTTGACACAAATCCAGGCCGTACTTGTTCCCAGCACTTGATTCGACGAAGTCCAAATTCTAATCAATTTCTTAGGTCTCGCTCAGCTTCTTTTCATCTTGCTGGATATAATAGGAATTGCATTCTCCTCATGACAAACCCCGTAGGGATCAGGGCCGATCCCAGGCGGGGTTTGGGTTTTAATAGCACAAGATTGGTGATCTTTTGTATACTGTAGAAAACATCGCTTTGGGAGTGGCAAAATGAACCTTGCAGAATGGATCGAAGACCAGAGGGATAAATTCATCGCTTTGAGTGACCAAATCTGGGACTTCGCCGAACTCGGGTTCAGCGAGCGACGCTCGTCGGACCTGTTGGCGGCTGCGCTCAAAGGGGCCGGATTCCGGCTTCAGCGCGGCGTGGCGGACATCCCGACAGCTTTCATCGCCAGCTTCGGGCAGAGGAGACCCGTCATCGCTATCCTAGGTGAATATGATGCCTTACCAGGGTTGAGTCAGGAAAAAGTCCCGTTTCGCAAACCGCTTGCAGAGAATGGAAACGGTCACGGCTGTGGACACAACCTGCTGGGAGTCGGCAGCTTGGCGGCGAACGTGGTGCCCCCGCTAGCCGAATCGCAATACATTATCCGCGCGCCGCTGCTCCAGCAGGTGAACGAAATCTACCCGCGCGTGCTGGATTCGCCAAAGGCGCGGCGCTGATGACCGGCACCGAGGTGGAGGTCATCTTCCAGAAAGGCATGTCGAACCTGCTGCTGATTGACGCGATCACAGACGTGCTTTATGAGAAGATGATCCAGGTCGGCCCGCCCGAGTTCAGCCAGGAAGAGGTCGAGTTCGCCAAGCAGATCTCGGCCTCCTGCCTCGAGAGCGACATTCCGGGGCTGTTGGCGAAGATCTTTGGAAAGGAGGCGCGGGAACTGATCCTACCGGATGCCGTACTGCTTGCTCCTGTTATGCCGAATGCGAAGACGGATTTCGTCCTGCCAGGCTCGACCGACGTTGGCGATGTGAGCTGGGTGACGCCCACCGGTCAGATCGAGGCTACCTGTCACGCGCTGAAAACCCCTGGCCATTCCTGGCAAGTGGTGGCTCAATCAGGGATGGGTATTGGGCATAAGGGGATGCTCTTTGCGGCCAAAGTGCTGGCGCTCACCGCGTTGGAATTCATGGCAAAACCGGAACGACTGCGGGCAGCCAGGAAAGAGTTCGAGCAAAAGATCAAGGTTACGCCTTATATCTGTCCCATCCCGGATGGCGTCAAGCCGTTCTAAGCAATAAGCAGCAAGCAGTAAAAATAACGAGTCACGGTTCGGTGTCTCGTTATTCTGTTCTCTGTTCTCGAATCTCTGTTTTCTACGATAATGGCCAGGTCGGCAGCACATCTATTTCCAGCCCGTCGGTGTGGCCTAACGCGTAGCGGAAATATCCCGCTGCCGCGACCATTGCGGCGTTGTCGGTACACAGCGAAAGCGGCGGAATGTTGACCGGGAATTCTTTCTGGGCCAGAAAAGCCTGACGCAGGGCATGATTGGCCGAGACTCCGCCGGCTACGAGAATTTCTTTGGCATTGAATTCACGTGCGGCTTTCAGGGTTTTGTTGAGCAGCACGTCTATCACCGCCGCCTGAAAGCTGGAGGCCATGTCCGCGACCGGAATGGGCTTGCCTTCCTCTCCCAGTCGCTTGATCTCCCTCAGAACAGCAGTTTTGACGCCGCTGAATGAAAAGCCCCAGGTTCCTTCCAGCCAGGCGCGCGGGAAGTGGATCGCTGCTGGATCGCCATCTTTGGCAGCCTTTTGGATGGCCGGGCCGCCAGGATAGCCCAGTCCGAGCAGGCGGGCAACCTTGTCGAAGGCCTCACCAGCTGCGTCGTCCAGTGTCGCGCCCAGGCGTTTGTATTTCAAGTGATCTTCCATCAGGTTGAGTTCGGTGTGTCCGCCTGAAACCAGCAAAGCCATCAGCGGGAACTGTGGTTCTGCAGGCAAGGTCTCTCCAGCGTTGCCCCCTTGTGGGAGGCCGTCGTACACCCAGGCCGAGTAAAGGTGTCCCTCTAGGTGGTTGACGCCTACCAGCGGCAGGTCCACGCCGAGAGCGAGACCCTTAGCGAAATTCAGCCCGACCAGCAGCGAACCGGCTAGGCCGGGGCCGCGCGTCACGGCGATGGCGTTGATGTCGCCGAGCGTCAGGTGCGCTCGGGAGAGGGTCTGCTCGACGACTGGCCCGATGGACAGGATGTGCTGACGCGAAGCCACCTCTGGGAAGACGCCGCCGTAACGGGCGTGGATGTCCATTTGCGAGGCAACGGTGGAGGCGAGTAGGGCGCGTCCGTTTTCCAGCACGGCGCAGGCGGTCTCGTCGCAACTGGTTTCGACGGCGAGGATACGGGCGGGGGGAAAGACGGTCATCAGTGATCAGTTTTCAGTGGACGGGAAATATTATTTTCTGAGACGCGGTGTGCGCTCTGAGAGCGCTGAATGTATCGCTTGCCTATGGCAGGAATATCCGCCATCATTTTGATTAGCGAGCGCAGAGCGGTATTGACCGATTCGGAATCGGGAAAATATGCACGCACATCCGGATCGAGCAGGATGGCGCCGTCAATGAGTTTATAGCGTTCTGTGGTGGTTGTGCCATCAGGATGAGTGATAGTGACGCTATAGCCTTTGCTCAATGATTTATGGAACTTGCCCCGCACTCCTTTGGAGAAATCGTACTCAGAGAGCATATCGTCTTTCGTAGGAATTTTACTTGTTGAGTTCGTCATACGTTTTTCTTTCGTGTGGCGTTGCCTTACGGCAACTGATTAGGCGGATTTTCTCATTACGTTCGGTATGAACGACAATCAGCAAATGCCCTTTGACAGAGATACCAAGAGAAATGTTTCGTTGTTCTGTATCCGAATGAGCCTGATCAGTAATGGTGATGATGAGTGGATCATTGAAAATGGTCGCGCCTTCGTCAAATCCGACGCTACGCTTTTTGAGATTAACTTTGGCTTTTTCTTCGTCCCACTCAAATTGTAACTCGTTCAGATCGTTCATTGAAAACTGTTATTCAACGGAGATCATTCGCGTTCGATGATTTCGATTATAGATTTGCCCATGCTTCATCCTCCTCTGGGGAATCCCAGTCGCGGCGGAGAACAGCTTCGGACGCCAGCATGGTATCAATGGCGTAGGATTTTCCTGCTTCCCGAAGCATTTTCTTTGGCGATTCACGTTCAGAAAGAAAGGTGATGAAATCGTAAATAAGGGAGAGCTTATCAGGGGGTAATTTGCGGAGCGTTTCTGTGATCTGAGGAAAAGTTGCATTTTCCATAATCAGTATCTCCTATCATCATGACCCATTCTACACCAAAACAAACAATCTTGTCGCGAAGGTCTCGATGGCGAGGATGCGGGCGGGGGAGAGGGTGGTCATCAGTATTCAGTTATTGGTCGGCAGGCTTGTCTGCCACGCTGTGTGCGCTTTGTTGGGGTTGGGTATAACGCACGGAGGGGCGTCCGCTGCGGCGGGGAATGGCGGCGAAACGCTCCGCGTCGCGCTGGCGAATAGCCCAGTCACGCCCAACTTTTTGGGCTGGGAGTTTCCCATCCGCGCAGTAGCGGCGCACCATTGCCGCGCTCAACCCCAGTCGCTCAGCGGTTTCGGAAATAGTGAGCAATCTTCCCTGCGGCGCGGGGATGGGGCGGCCGAGGTCGCGGGCGGTCTCGATCCATTCCTGGATGATGGTCTCGGCATTGGCAATGGCTTCTTGGCGCGTCTTGCCATCGGCCATACAGCCGGGAAGATCAGGAACTTCGACCAAATAGGCTTGATCCTCATCGCTCCAATAAATAATCATTTGATATTCTTGCTGGCTCATTTCTTTTTCTTGTCCATCTGGTTTGTGCGAAGGATGTTTCGGACTTGTTTGACTTGATACGGTTTTGCTTTATTAGCCAGCGGTTGAAGGCTAATGATTTCCGCTGTGTCACCTTTGGTAAAAATATGATGGCTGCCTCTTATGCGAACTTGAAAGCCGAGCCGCTTGAGCAGGGAACAAAGATCGCTGAACGCGATGTCTGCGTCAGCCTGGCCGCTCATGAGGCGTTGCAGAGATTTCGATTGTTTTGTCATGAAATTGTAGCGCAAAAGATACTATTTTGCAAGATCGAAAAGATGTCATGGGCAAAGCAATGGACACAAGCTATTGCTTCCGCCACTTCTCCATCTTCAACACAAAATCATACGGATATTCCGCTAGGATTTCCGCTTTCCCATCTGGTCCTATCCATACCGAATCTTCAATCCGCACGCCCATGCCTTTTTCGGGGTAATACAGGCCGGGTTCGGCGGTCACCACCACGCCGGGCTTGAGGAGGTTGTCGTCGGTGGCGGTCAGCCCGGACCAGGGCCGCTCGTGGACGTTCAGCCCCAGCCCGTGTCCCAGCGAGTGGACGTAGCCCTCCAGCGGGGCCTGGGTGTTGAGCGGCGACTTGTGCCCCATCGCCTCGAACTGCCCGCAGACGAAGCGGTTGAGATTCTTGAACGGCGCGTTCAGGTCAAAGTTTTCCATCACCTTATCGAACACGGCCTTGACCTCATCGTAAAGTTTCTGGGCTTCGGGCGTGGTGTAGCCCAGGCACCAGGTGCGAGTGAAATCGTAGAAGTAGCCGCCGCCCGCCTCGCACGGAAAAATGTCGAAGACGATGGTCTGACCCAGGCGCAGCAGGTCTTCGGGGCTGCCGGTGGAGTGGGGCAGGCCGGCGTCGCGGCCAATGGCGAAGATGGTGCCTTCGGGATTTTCCGCGCCCAGCTCGGTCAGCCATAGGTTGATCTTGGCTTTGACATCCGCGATGGTCAGCGGAGAGCCGTCTTCTTTGAGGAGGACTTCATCTTGCCGGACCTTACGGCTGGTGAGGTACTCGGCGACGCGCCCCACGACCTGGGTCGTGACCTTGCCCATCTTGCGGATGCGCGCCACCTCAGCCTCGTCTTTCGTCTCCATGGCGTACATGAACAGTGAGCCGTCGTGCGCCTCGCCGACCAGCTCGAGGTCCGGCATGAGGCGGCGAAGGTGGTCGAAGACGGCCAGCGCCGAGCCTACGTCGCTGAATCCGTACACGCCGACGCGGCCGCGCGTCAGTCCGCAATTGGCAAACATGCGCTGGTAGCGGAGGGCAGCAGCCAGGGCGGGATCATCATTTGCCTGCTTGAGCAGCTCTTCGTAAGGGTAAGCGCTGTAGGAGACGCACTTGAGGCCGGTTTTGGCAGCCTCGCCGCGTTCCATATCCTGGTGGAAGAGCACCGCCTCTTCGCCGTGCTTCTTGATGAGCGCCGCGCCGCTGACGTGCCCGCCGCCGGTCAGGTAGTACATGGGTGGGTTATGCTCGGCGTTGCCGATGACGAGGATGGCGTCTAAGTTTTTGGTTTGCATGAGAGAGTCGAGGTCGGATTTCATGTGGGTTGCTCTGGGGGAGGATTTAACGCGAAAGGCGCGAAAAGGGCGAATTTCGCGAAAGGTTTTAATAATCTTCGCGGCTTTCGTGGTCTTTCGCGTACTTCGCGTTAGGAAGCGATTCAGGCTTGGTTACTGCTGCCGTTTGTGGGATTTCTTTCGGTTTGGTACGAACGACGCGCTCGACTTGCAGGCGGTGTGCGCCGAAGTTGATGATAAGGGCGAGGGGAAGCCCTGTGGCCTTTAAGTATGACAGTGCCTGTTGTCTATGAACCGGCAGGATTTCTGCAACGGCTTTGAGTTCGAGAATGACGCGCTCATCCACAATCAAATCGAGAACATGAATGCCTATCTGTTTTTCTTTGAAATACACCCTGACTGGTTTTTGCCGTTCCACTTTGTGTCCGCGCTGGGGCAATTCGAGCGCCATAGCCTCTTCGTAGAAGTTTTCGGGAAAACCGGGACCAAGCGCATTGAACACCGCATAGGCAGCTTGCACGATCTCATATGACAACCCTTTTTCGATAATCTCCACAGTCATTCGAAGTAAATCCTCTTTCGCGTCTTTCGCTCTTTTCGCGTTTTTCGCGCTAGACTCTTTTCCCCAACGCGTTTTTCAACCCAATCAGAAGCGCTCCTTCTTGCTCTGGTAAAACGGTTCTTGGATCAAGCAAAATCCGGTCGTTTTCGGTGCGGGCGATGATGGGCGGCTGCTGGCGGCGCAGCCTTTCCAGGAACTTGTCCGGGCTTTTGACCGCCAGCGCGAGCAGGAACGTGGGTCGGCTCTCGCCCGGCAGGCTGCCCCCGCCCACGGTCGATTCTCCAGCCGTGACCTCTCCCTGGCCGATCTCTTTCGCCCAGTTTTCGGCGCGCGCCTTGATTTGTTCCGGCGTGGCGGCGATCATCTGCCAGATGGGGATCTCGCGCTCGGCCTCATCTTTGAGATAATGCAGCAGCGTGGCGGAGATGCCTGCCAGGCAGACTTTATCGGCGCGGACAGCGCGCGCCAGCGGGTGTTTTTTGATTTTTGCTACCAGGTCGGCGCGCCCGAGGATGATGCCGGCCTGCGGGCCGCCGAGCAGCTTATCCCCCGAAAAGCAGACCAGGTCCACGCCGGCTGCCAGAGATTCCTGCACGGTCGGCTCGTGGGCCAGCCCAAAACGCTCGGTCGCCAGCAGCGACCCGGAACCGAGATCGTCCATGCACGGAACGTCGTGGGCGTGCGCCCGGCTGACGATTTCCTTCAATTCTGGCTCTTCGGTAAAGCCAATGATCTTGAAATTGGAGCGATGGGCGCGCAGCACCAGCGCAGTTGGTTCCTGCAGGGCCTCTTCGTAATCCGCGAGCCGGACCTTATTCGTTGTCCCGACCTCGACCAGTTTCGCGCCGGATTGTTTCATTACGTCTGGCACGCGGAATCCGCCGCCGATCTCGACCAATTGCGAACGAGCGATGATGACGCGTCGGCGGGAGGCAAGGCCCGAGAGCGCCAGCAGCACAGCCGCGGCGTTGTTGTTGACCACCAGCGCGGCTTGTGCGCCAGTCAGCCGTTTGAGCAGCGCCTCGGCATGGGTCAGGCGCGAACCGCGCTTGCCGGTGCTCAGATCGAACTCCAGGTTCGAGTAGTCGCGCCCGACCGCTTCCATGGCGCGGAGTGTCGCGTTGCTCAAAGGCGCGCGGCCCAAGTTCGTATGCAAGATGACGCCGCTGGCATTGATGACTGGGAAAAGCGTCGGCCGTGTCCACTCTTCCAGCTTCAAGTGGGCAGACTCGAGGATACCCTCTCGATTGGGCAGGTTTTGCTCCCTGCCATTCGAAGCGCGCGCCCGCACCTCGTCCAGAACGCTGCGAATGGCGCTCAGGGTGAGCGGACGCCCGTAAGCGGCGATCAGTTCCGCAGCCAGTTGGGTCTGAAGGAGTCGTTCGACCGAGGGCAGAGCGCGCAGGTCAGGCATTAGGGGGAGTGGTTTCGGAATTGGCAGGTGGGGTCTCAGTCGGTGGCGTGGGCTGCCAGCGGGATCGTTCCCTCATGCGGATGAGATATTCGATGGCGATCAGGCCCAATGCCAATCCTATGATGTACCACAGCGTGAGGATGTGGCCGAGCTGCAGCCAGGCCAGCGTGCTGCCATAGACGCCGAACCAGATGGCCTGACGCAGGATGACATACCCGCCAGCGGGTGGCTCGGAGGGGAAGCGCAAGTTGAGAAACCAAGTGACGGGCAGGGCAGTGCCAATCAGCGCAAGCGTCCACAGAACGTAGAACCCCCAGCGCGGCCAGACGGTCGGCTCGGTGGAGTGGACCAGCAACGCCAGGCCACCCCAGCCGAGGATGAACATGGTCAGCATGGAGGCGAGAAAGGGGCGGAAAGAGGAACTTGGGCGTGATTCCATGGTCGAATTATACCCCACGCGGAAATAACTCCCACATTGGTTTATAATGCATAGAATCATGTCAAAAAGAAGGGGAAACGTGGGTGTGCGGGCGGCTTCGCCGCCCGCACACCCACAACCCCTGGTTATTGAGATGATGTTACTGATGGTTCAAGGAGGTTCCGATGAACTGGTATGAACGGATTGTGATTGACCCCAAGATTTTGGTTGGCAAGCCGGTTATCAAAGGTACACGGTTGGCGGTGGAGTTTATCGTGGATTTGCTTGCGCAAGGCTGGAGCGAAGCCGAAATCTTGCGCAACTACCCTGGCCTGACCCATGAAGATGTGGCTGCGTGCCTGAATTATGCCAGCAGCCTGTTGAAAGCTGAACGGATATATCCTTTCGAAGCAGTTGGGATTTGAAATGCGTCTTCTGGCAAACGAGAACTTCCCCGCTGATGCTGTTGACGCCTTGCGGAAAAAAGGCCACGATGTAACTTGGATTCGTACCGATGCACCGGGCAGCGATGATGAGAGTATCCTCAACCGCGCCCAAAAAGAAAGCCGCATTCTCATTACCTTCGATAAGGACTTCGGCGAGTTAGCCTTTCGTTTTCTTCTCCCAGCCGCAAGTGGGATTATCTTATTTCGTATCTCTGCGCCTTCTTCTGCGCATGTTGCCTATGTGGCTGTCGAGGCCATTTCTAGTCGTAATGACTGGGAGGGGCATTTCTCTGTGGTCGAAGACGATCGGATACGCATGATGCCATTACCGAAATGAGGCACGTGACACTCTCACGTGCCTTTTTGTACCTTTTTGCCACACCTGATGATGGACAACTCTCTCACTCCCTTTTTCCACCCGCGCGGCGTGGTGGTGATCGGCGCCTCGACCAACGCGGCCAAGCTAGGTTATGGCGCGGCGCGCAACCTGGTCAACAGTGGTTACGACGGCGCCATCCACTTCGTCAGCCAGAAGACCGGCAACCTGTTCGGTCGGCCGATCTACACCAGCCTGGGCGAGGTTCCAGATCCCGTTGATCTGGCTGTGCTGATCGTCCCTGCGCCTGGGGTGGCGGATGCGCTGTGCGCCTGCGCGGCGCGGGGCATCCGTGCTGCGATCATTGTCTCATCTGGCTTCCGCGAGGCCGGCGCGGAGGGGGCGGCGATGGAAGCCGAAATCCTGCGCCTCGCCAGGGAAAACCAGATGCGCATCATCGGGCCAAATTGCATCGGCTTGCTGGATACCCATCTTCCTTTGGATACGACGTTCCTTCCACCTCCCATGCCGACCGCTGGCGACGTGGCCTTTATCTCCCAATCCGGCGCGATCTGCGCGGCGATCATTGACTGGGCACGCGGACAGGGTTTCGGCTTTTCGCGGCTCATCAGCTTGGGCAACCAGGCGGACGTCAATGAGACCGACATGCTCTCTGCGGTCGCAGAAGACGCGCATGCGCGCGTCCTGACGCTTTACATTGAGAGCATCAGCGACGGCCCGCGTTTTATCTCCGAGGCCAATCGCGTGGCCCGCCGCAAGCCGGTCGTAGCGCTCAAGGTGGGGCGTTTCACGGCCGGTCAGCGCGCCGCGGCTTCTCATACCGGCGCGCTGGCCGGACAGGATGCTGCCTACGAAGCCGCCTTCCGCAAAGCGGGCGTCTTCCGCGCCGCCACCAGCGAGGAGATGTTCGACTGGGCTTCGGCGCTGGCCTGCTGCCCGCTGCCGCGGGGACGGCGCATGGCCGTGCTGACCAATGCCGGCGGCCCGGGCGTGATCGCCGCAGATGCCCTCGAAATCCATGGCCTCTCCCTGGCCGAGCTCTGCCCGGAAACTCGCCAGGCCCTGGCAGATCGCCTGCCTCCCGCCTCCGGCCTCTACAACCCGATAGACATGCTGGCCTCCGCCTCGCCCGAAGTCTACGCCGATTGCCTGCGCTTGCTGTTGGCCGATCCCGGCGTGGACGGCGTGCTGGTCATCTTGCCTCCTCCGCCAATGTACCCTGCCGAGGCCGTCGCTGGTTCGATGATTCCGCTGATCCACAATTCTCTAAAGCCGGTCGTAGTTGCGCTGATGGGCGAGCAGCTCATCCAGAAGGCCGCCGTGCGTTTGCGGGCGTCGCGTGTGCCAGAGTACCGTTTCCCGGAGCAAGCTGCCTCGGCGCTGGCGGTGCTGGCCGAGCGTGCAGAGTTTCTCAACAAGCAGAAGACCCCAGGGGTCTCTCAGACCCCTGGGGTCTCGCGGGCGGAGGCCCGTTCTGTTCTTGTGGATGTAAAGACTGGACGCTTCCTGGAGCCGGGGCCGGCGCACCGTTTATTGGCTGCTTACGGCATCCCAACCGCCCCTGTCAAACTGGCGTGTACGCAGGCCGAGGCCGCGAAAATCGCTTCTGAATTGGGCTTTCCGGTAGTGGTTAAGATCGCCTCACCGGATATTCCCCACAAATCCGATGTGGGCGGTGTGTTGCTGGGTGTCGCCAGTCCCGAAGCCGCGGCCGAAGCCTTCCGCACTGTGAGTGAACGCGTCCGTCTGGCCAGGCCAGATGCCAAGATCGAAGGTGTGCACCTCCAGCGTCAATTGCCCGAAGGACAGGAGGTCATCATCGGCGCAAGCCGCGACGCGCAATTCGGCGCGCTAATGATGTTCGGCTCCGGCGGCGTGGAAGTGGAGGGGTTGAAAGATGTGGCCTTCGCCCTTGCCCCGCTGACCTATACTGAAGCCGAAGACATGTTGCGTCGCACCTGGGCTGGGAAGAAACTGACCGGTTTTCGCTCTATCACCCCCGTCGATGCCGAGGCTGTGAAAGACGTTTTGATGCGCCTGGCACAGTTGGCGCACGATTTGCCGGAGATCGCCGAGATCGAGATCAACCCGCTGCGCGTGCTGTCGAAAGGCGCGGTGGCGGTGGATGTGAGGGTAAAGTTATGAATACTATCCTGAACGGGAACAACTTATCTACCGGTCTTCCAGCCCGTAGAACTGCAGCTGGCGCGGAGTGATGATGCCGGTGGTTTCGTAGGATTTCAAACGCAGAAGATCTTTGTCGAAAGTCACAATCAGGCTGGCATTGCCAGTCACCGCACATTCCAGAATGCGATTATCGTCATCATCCTCCGCGATGACTTGCAGGACAACCTGCGGTTCGACGATTTCTGCAAAATCACGGATGATGCCCAGAAAAAATTCCGCGCGCTCCTGCGACCATCCCAGTCTGTTCCGCACCTTTTCTTCCAGTTCGGACAGAATGGCAGGGGATGTGAGCAGGATGATACGGTGAGCCGAGGCCAGTTCCAGTGTAGTCTCGGCCTCGCGTCCGTGCAGTGCAGCCGAGATATAAACATTGGTGTCGAAAACCACCCTGAGCAGCGCCATGACAGTTACTCCAGCAACTGTTCGAGTTCCTCGTCAGTATGAATGCCGAGCCGGGCAGCTGTTTCGCTGCCCCACATCCGGACTGTCCGCCAATGGCGCACAAACTGGTAGTGGCGAAAGGCTTCGCGGATCAACTCGCTCTTGGTGCGGTGTTCATCCCGCGCTGTTTCTTCAATTGCCTTATACAACTCCGGCGGAACGGAGATATTCAAAATCCTTCTTTTCTGGTCAGTCGCGATGGTCATGTGATCTCCTGTAATACAATGTATTATAGCAGGTTTTGACTGTACTTCTCCGCGAACAGCGCAGTTGTCCCGCCGGTGTGCCAGAAGAGCACTGTCTCATCTTTCTTGAAAAATCCTTTGCGGATCAAGTCAATCATCCCGGCTGCGGCGCGCCCGGTGTAGACCGGGTCGAGCAGCAGGCCCTCGTATCTGGCGAACAAACGGATCGCCTCGCGCTCGGCCTCGGTCAGCACGCCGTAACCGGCTGCATTGTAATCCGCATTGACAAGTAGCTCGGCGGGGGAGAACTCGAACCGTTTTCCCAAGCCCTCCGCCGTCTCGGATGCCAGTTTAGCCACGCGTTCTTGGAGAACCTGCCCCGGCTCGTCCACGCTGATGCCGAGGATTTTGCCCTTATAACTAAAGAGCCGCGCGCCGAGGGCCAATCCCGCCTGCGTCCCGCCGGAGGACGAGGCGAAAACGATCCAGTCCAGACTCCTGGTGTCTCCGAGACACCAGGAGTCTATTTGCTTCATCAATTCTTCCATCGCGTAGACATACCCTCGCGCGCCGATTTCATTCGATCCACCATACGGGATGAGGTATGGCTTGCATCCCTGCTGTTGAGCCTGTTCGAACGTTTGCTGGAGCACGGCCTCGCGCTGGGATTTTTCCGCCCAGACGAATTGCGCACCGCACAGGGCATCGAGCAGGAGGTTGCCAGAGACTTGGTTGGGTTTGTCTCCGGTCAACACCAGGGCGCAGTCAAAACCGAAACGGGCCGCGGCTGCGGCGGTCTGCCGGCAGTGGTTGGACTGTACCGCGCCGGCCGTGATCAGCGTCCGCGCACCCTGCGCCTGCGCATCGGCAACCAGAAATTCCAACTTGCGGGTCTTGTTGCCGCCGAAGGCCAGACCGGTCTGGTCGTCGCGCTTGACCAGCAGGCGCGGCCCGCCGAGTGCCTTGGTCAGGCGCGGCAGGGATTCGATGGGGGTGGGGAGGTGAGCAAAATGGAGACGAGGGATCATTTTTCTCCACGAAGGAACACGAAGAGGCACAAAAGGTTCAAGGCGCACAAAGTTTAAAGCACAAAGCGTTTCCACTCGAGGCGGCCGTGCGCTCCGAAATTGATAAGCAGGCCGACCTTCATACCAGTGGCTTTCAGATAATTGAGGATTTGGGTTTCTTCTCTGTTGGTCAACTGGTCGAGGGCTTTGAATTCGACGATGATTTTACCGTAGCAAACCATATCCGCAATGTATTCTTTTTTCAGGATATGTTCTTTGTAATGAACTTCGAGCACTTTTTGCGCCTCAAATGGAATCCCGCGCGTCTTTGATTCAATCTCCATTGCCTCTTGATAGACCGGTTCGAGGAACCCATGACCGAGAACGCGGTGCACTTCCATTGCCGCGCCGACGATGGCGTAGACTTCATCCTTGAAAATCAGATCGGCCATTGGGACCTCTTTTATGTAATTTTCTTACTTCGTGCAACTTCGTGTTTCTTTGTGGATTCGCGCTTTGCCGCGCGAGCGCATCACATTCAAAAGGTGCGGGATGATCTCCGAATACATCTTATACCAAAACGAATTGGGCGCATAATCCCACGCGCCGAGGGTACGGATAACCTTGCCGCCGAGTCCCTCTTTGAAGCGGAACACACCCCACAGCGAATCGCTCTCGTCGAACACATCCGGCGCGCCCCAGAGGTCATACACTTTGCACCCGGCCGCTTTTGCCCGCCGCATGGCTTCCCATTGCAGCAGGTGATTGGGCATCTTTTCGCGGTGACTTTCCCGTGACATGCCGTAAAGATAATAGGCGCGCCAAGCGAAGTAGAAAACAAAAATCGCAGCGACGGGCTGGCCTTCGACTTCGGCAATTAACGGTTCACAGGTTGGGAGGTTGGAAAGTTGGAAGGTTGAAACCTGCGAACTTTCTAACCTGTCAACATGCGAACCCATGAAAGTCTGCCAGACGGTTTGGTAATAGGTTTCGTCTCGAATGACAAAGCCATCTCGCACCGAGGTTTCAGCATACATTCGATAGAGCACTGGCAGATCGGCCAGCGTGCCGTGCCGCACCGTCACGCCTTTCTTCTCAGCCAGGCGGATGTTGTAGCGCGTCTTCTGCTTCATGCGCGCCAGCAGCTCTTCTT
>CAYZIQ010000063.1:0-10753 GCA_964478375.1 uncultured Chloroflexus sp.
GTAAAGCCTGGCGACCCCGGACACTCGGAGAGTGTACCTAGCCTGCGCTGGAATGTGCAGGGACAGAATGAAATCAGGGCCCAGGGTGAGCCGCTTTTTTCTTTTGCCATACTCTGCGTTTCACCACTTCTTCCACAATTACTCGTTCGGCGATCAAATCATAGAAACGGTTGTCGCCGCGTTCATATTTTTGAAAGAATGCCCAGGCCACGTAATCGGTGGCCTGGAGTTCTTTGCGCGCCAGTGAATCCTCCTGCTGGATGAGAACGACCTCCTGGCGCAAGTCGGAAATCTGCTCGCGGATGGATTGCTCCAGGGCGTAACGCAGTTTCTTGGAAGTATAACGCTTGTCCAGCACGATTACCAGGCGCGGCCAACGGCTGACGGCATGACGCACTGCCCGCCCCACCGCGTCGCGATAGATGTCCTCCAATTCTCCAGGCGGGCGGGTGATGATTCGTTTATTGACAATGACCGCTACAATGGACACTGGCTGGGCAGCCAATTTTTGCAGGAATTTCCTGATGGCTGTTTCGCTGGACGCATCGGCTTTCATTTCCCCCGAAGCCAGACTGGTGCCGTATTTCTTATGCGCCTTACGAACCAGCACTTCGATCGTGCGCGGCTGTGCAGTGCTGACCAAAGCGATGGCAAGAAAATGGCTGTCCGCGTTACAGGCAACCGTTCCTGATTCGTCCACGAAAGCATAATGGATGGGAGAGCTGGCCACAGGCTTTTCCGCTATTTTCTTTTGATAGTGTAAGGCGAAATGCCATGAGCGTCAACCATGCGCAGTTGGATTATAATCAGTGCGAATGATGGATCGGAGAAATCCGGTCGGGAAAGCGGGCCTGAAGGCTCGCTTTTCTTATGATGCCTCGTAGAATTAAGCCGCTAAACTCGTTTGTCAAGCGGCTTAATTTCGAATCAAAAGACTTCGGAAGTCTGGGGGAGCCTATATATCCAAATTCCTCACGCTCCTCGCGTGCGTCTGGATGAACCTGCGCCTCGGGTCCACCGCGTCGCCCATCAGCATGTCGAAGGTACGGTCGGCTTCTGCCGCATCCTCGATGGTCACCAATAAAAGGGTGCGATTGGCCGGGTTCATGGTCGTTTCCCAAAGCTGCTGGGGGTTCATCTCGCCCAGGCCCTTGTATCGCTGAAGGTTGGCCTTATCCTGGCTCACGCCCAGTTCCTTCAAGAGCTTGTCCTTGTCCGCATCGGTGTAAGAATAGTGAACCTGGTTCTTGTATGCAATGCGGTAGAGCGGCGGCTGGGCGATGTAAAGGTGGCTTTCCTCGATCAGTTCCTGCATGTAGCGGAAGAAGAAGGTCAACAGCAGGGTACGGATGTGGCTGCCATCCACGTCCGCATCCGTCATGATGACCACGCGCCCGTAGCGCAGGCCGGTCAGGTCGAAGTTATCGCCGATGCCGGTGCCGAGCGCCGAGATAAGCGCTTTAACTTCGTTGTTGCCCAGGATCTTATCCAGCCGGGCGCGTTCGGTGTTCATGATCTTGCCCCTCAGAGGCAAAATCGCCTGGAAGTGTCGGTCGCGGCCCTGCTTGGCACTTCCTCCGGCGCTGTCGCCCTCGACAATGTAGAGTTCGGTTTTTGAAGAGTCGCGCTCGGAGCAATCCGCCAGTTTGCCGGGCAGGGTCAGGCTTTCCAGCGCGGACTTGCGGATGACCAGGTCGCGTGCCTTGCGGGCCGCGTCGCGGGCGCGGGCGGAGGTAAGACACTTCTGCACGATGGCCTTGGCCGCCTGCGGGTTTTGTTCGAGGAACGTGCCGAAGGCTTCGCCGACCACCTGCTGGACGTAGGTCTGCACCTCCGGGTTCATCAGCTTGACCTTGGTCTGGCTCTCGAACTGTGGGTCGGGGTGCTTGATGCTGACGATGGCGGTCAGGCCCTCGCGCGTGTCGTCGCCGGAGAAGTTGGGGTCGGCATCCTTGAGCAGGCCGGACTTGCGGGCGTAGTCGTTGATGACGCGCGTCAGCGCAGCGCGCATCCCGGTCAGGTGCGTGCCGCCATCTACCGTGTTGATCGTATTGGCGAACGAGTAAACCGATTCGGTGTAGGCATCCGTATATTGCACAGCGCACTCGATGCCGATGCCCTCGATCTCCTTCTCCACGAACATCACCGGGTGCAGAAGTTCGCGGTTGCGGTTCAGGTAGCGGACGAACGAGGTAATGCCGCCCTCGAAGTAAAAGGTCAGCTCGCGGTCCGCACGCTGGTCGAGGAAGTAGATGGTCGTGCCGCGCGTGACGAAAGCCATCTCGCGAAAACGCTGGGCCAGGGTGTCGAAACGATAATCCAGTTCATTGAGAAAGATCATCGGGTCGAACTTGAACGTGGTCGTGGTACCCGTTTCTTCAGCCTTTGCCTTGCCAATGACTTTAACCGCTTCCTGGGGATAGCCGCGCTCGTAGCGTTGAAAATAGACCCGTCCACCGCGTTTGACGCGCACTTCGCACCATTCCGAGAGCGCGTTGACCGCGCTGACGCCCACCCCGTGCAGCCCTCCCGAGACCTTGTAGCTGCCGCCGCCGAATTTGCCGCCGGCGTGCAGCGTGGTCATGACCACCTCCAGGGCAGACTTCTTCTTTTCGGGGTGGATGTCCACGGGGATGCCGCGGCCATTGTCCACTACGCTGACGCTGGAATCAGGATGGATGGTAATCTCGATGCGTGTGCAGGCGCCGGCCAGGGCCTCGTCAATGGAGTTGTCCACCACCTCGTAGACCAGGTGATGCAGCGCCTTCAGGTCCGTGCCGCCCACGTACATGCCTGGGCGGCGGCGGACAGCTTCCAGTCCTTCCAATACCTGAATATCTTTTGCTTCGTAACTGCCGTTGGATTCCACGAAACCTCCGATTTACCTTCACACTCGCATAGAGTTTGCTTGTGCCTTCATCTTGTCAGTCATGACCTGTAACCAAGCATTGACATCTCGGTAGTAGATAAAGCTGGTCGCCAGGAGGGCGGTGGAAATGAAAGCGTGACCAGCGATGCCGACCAGAGTCAACCAGGAATTTTCTGGCGGCGTGCGCCACAAAAAATCCAGTCCTTGACTGATAATGATCGTGCTGAGCAGGAACAAGCCGCTGATCGGCAGGGTGTAGCGCACCATGCGCAGGCTGTTGAGGATGGCCATAAAGGCATTTTGCTGATAGGTGAAGATGCCATGCGGTGAAAAGAAGACCGGCAACGCTACCCAGAGTGAGAGCAAAGCGAAGACGAACAGCGCCGCCTCGGCCAGGAGCGGACTGATCAGGGCCAGCACTGAGAAAACGAGAAAGATTGGGAGGCCGAAGACGAACAGCATAGCCAACCAGATGGCCGAAAGCAGGACGACTTGCGTCAAAGATTGCGCGAATGATCGCTTTTGCGGCTTCAAAGCCACGCCGGAAACCCAATAGAAATAAACGCCTCCTAGCAACCAGCCGCTGATGGTAAGCACCAGCCACCAACCAAAGGCGTTGAAAATAGAGACTGCTTCGAGGTCCAGCGGTGTCCCGAAGGGAGTCTGGATGGGCATGCGTCCGCTCATCAAGCTGGCGGTGCCGACCGGGAAGGTGCGCAGCAGACTGAACAGGTTGAACTGATCCAAGAATTGCACCCAAGCCTGTTGCACCAGGGTTGGATCCAGCGCGGTCGAGGGGACCGGCGTGGCCAGGCTCGAAAATTGGGCGATCACTGGCTCGAGAAACTGCTTGATGCGCAGGTGGGGCCCTAGCCACAGAAAAAGGTCAAAAATCACAGGGAGGACGATAACCGTTACGTTGTTGGCGATGGTGTCAAAGCCCTTCGTGAAGGTAGCGATCAGCCCCGGCGGCCGGGGGATTTTTTCTTGTTCGGATTCCATGAGGTTTATTCTACCACAGGGAATCTTTTGGGTTCGCGAGGGAGACTTTCCCGGTGACAGCCACTTCCGAAGTGACTGTTACCTTCTGCGGTACAATATGGACATGGTTTCCCAACGATATCAAATTGACGCCAGCAGGGTGAGCGTGCTGACCGCGACCGTGCTCCTGGCCTTCGCCCTGACGCGCGTCGTCCGCACGCCGTATTACACACTGAATTTATCCCTGGCGGGCATCGCCCTGACTTTCAGCGTCAACCTCAATACTGCCATTGCCATCCTGGCGGCGGGATTATCGGCCACCGGCGTGGTCTGGCTGCTGCACGCCCACCCTTCGCTGGAGCCGGGCGAAACAGTGGAGCACTGGCTCCTGCCTATGCTGACTACGCTGGTCATCGGCGTGACGCTCTATACGCTGCCCTCCGGTTTCGTTTGGTGGGCGGGCTTTGGGATAGGGGGCATCTTGCTGGTGGTGGTCTTCCTGGCTGAGTACGTGGTCGTGGATCCAGCGGACACGCGTTACCCCCTTGCATCGGCGGCTTTGACGGCGCTCTCGTTTGCGATCTACCTGATCCTGGCCGTCACTTTGCGTTCGGTGGGGGCGCGCCTGTTGCTGCTGGTGCCGGCGCTGTTCCTGGCTGGCGGACTGGCCACGCTACGCACCCTGCACCTGCGTTTGAACGAACGCTGGGAGTTTGGCTGGGCGTTGGGCATTGCGTTGGTGGGGGCGCAATTGGCTGCGGTCTTGCACTATTGGCCTTTGACGCCAGTCCGCTTTGGGCTGATCTTGCTCGGCCCGGCCTACGCGCTGACGGGGCTGGCTGCCAGCCTGGCAGAGGGGAATCCGTTCCACCGGGCGTTCGTCGAACCGGCGGTGATGTTAGGTTTGATGTGGGGACTGGCGGTCTGGTTCGGGTAGGGCGTTTAACCACAGATGAACACACATAAACACAGATTCTGCTAATGGAAAAACTGATGCTGACCCGGCGTCACTGGCAGACAATGCGCCGTCACGTGGCGCGGTGCGCCCCGCTGGAGGCTTGCGGCCTGCTGGGTGGAAAAAACGATCAGGTGGAGATGACGCTCGGGGTCCGCAACGCAGATCGAAGTCCGGTGCGCTTTCGTATGGAGGCGCGGGCACAGTGGCGCGCCTTTCGCAAGATCGAGGATCGGGGGCTGGAACTGGTCGGGATTTATCATTCCCATCCGAACGGTCCAGCGCACCCCTCACCGACGGACGTGGCCGAGGCCATGTATCCTGTCGTACAGATCGTTTGGTGGTTGCACAAGGGGGAGTGGCAGGCGCGCGGTTATTGGATCGAGGGCGGAAGGGTTTCGGAAGTCGCTTTGCAGGTCATTGATCCAGAGTAACCCGATGCAATTCTCTGTGTTACCATTTTTGCCAAAGATTGATAGTCTGGAGGTGTTCACCTATGCAGATATTGCTTGATGTCGGCATTGTGCTGGCGTCTTATCTGTTTGGGGCCGTACCGTTTGGCCTGGTTATCGTTAAATTTCTGACCGGGAAGGATGTCCGCACTATCGAGAGTGGGCGAACAGGTGGGACGAACGTAGCACGCGCCGCCGGGTGGTGGGCAGGATTGTTGACCGCTATTCTAGACGCGCTAAAGGCGGCCGCCACCGTCTGGCTGTCCAAAGCAATAACTGGGAACGAATGGGTACATACCCTGGCTCCAATCGCGGCCATTTTGGGGCACAACTATTCAGTTTTTTTGGCCGAACGTGATGAACGTGGACGCTTGCGTTTGCGTGGCGGGGCTGGGGGGGCGGCGAGCCTGGGCGGTGCAGTGGGCCTGTGGGCGCCTTCGGCGTTGATTATTCTACCCATCGGTGGGTTGATCTATTATTTCGTCGGTTATGCCTCGGTCACAACCATGAGCGTGGCTTTCATGGCTGTTATCATCTTCGCAGTGCGCACGGCGCTGGGACTTTCACCCTGGCAGTACATCCTATATGGGGCCTTGGCAGAAATCTTGCTGGTTTTGGCCCTTCTTCCGAACATCAAGCGCCTGGCGAAGGGAACCGAGCGGCTGCATGGCTGGCGGGCAAAGCGGCAGCAGAAGAAGCCGGTGAAAGAAACTGGCGCATGAAGTGTGAGGCACGGAAATGCGGGGTAAGATAAATTCAAAAAGGCACACTTTTCAAGAGGTGTGCCCCACAAGCGAGCAGCGTTCTGCAAAGGATGTCTAATCTTCTTGGTGCTTTTTCTTGGCGGCTGCTTGCTCTTCTAACGTCTGCTTGAACAGTGCGTTCAAATTACGGCGGTGAAGCTCATCGGCCAGACCGCCCAGGTAGACGCGGCTTTTGCCGCAACTCTCGATGTGCATCTCGTCCATGTATTCCTGGGGAGCGCGCCGACGCACAGCCGTTTTTGTCACCTTACGGATATTGGTGAGATAATTCAAATTCTCTTTCACGGCCGCATCTATCTCACCTCGCAGGATAATGTCACCGTGACCTTGGATGATGTTCTCCAATCCCATCCGGCCAATGCGCTTGATGGAGGCATTGATGTCGTCAATGTCGCCGTCAACGATGTAGGGGAGGGGCATGAAGGCATCTCCAGCGAAGAGGACACGATCTTCGGCAACCAGGACCGAGATTCCGTCCGGACTGTGACCAGCAGTCGGCATCAGGGTCAGGTTTTTCTTACCCACTCGCAGGCTGAGCGAACCTTGGTCGAAAGTCAACTGAGGAAGAACGATTTTGACTTGCCGGAAGGCTTGATTCTGCTTGCGCGCGTTTTCCAATGATGGGATGCCGCGTTCTTGTAATAGCTGGCGGCAAAGGGAGTGGGCAACAATCGTAGCGCCCGGAAAGAAGCAATTACCCCATGAGTGGTCAGCGTGATAGTGGGTGTTAATGACGTAGCGCACCTGCACCCCTAGCTCATGCTCGACGAAATCGCGCATGGCTAGTGCTTCTTCAGGGAGGGCCAGCGTGTCAATGACGACCGCCCACTGTGGGCCGGCCACCACGCCGGCGGTCACTTGTGCGTAAACTTCACTTTGAAACCAATAAACGTTCTCGGAGACGCGTTCGCGGTGCATAGATTTCCTCGCTCGTAAAGATAACTGAATCTAGCACAAATGAGGCCCAAAAGTCAAGAATCGGCCTATATATAACTGACAGGACTGAAATTTGGTGGCTTGTCTTTCACCAAACGCCGTGATAAACTATCAATATGGTCACGCCGCTCTTGGTTCTTACGCAAGATTTTGCCTTTGGAGGAATGATTTCCCGCAGCCTGGAAGAGACAGAGCGGTTCAGCGTCCGCGTGTTGAGCCAGATTGACGAGGCGGTTGCTTACGTCCAGAAGGAGAAATGCTCGCTGACGTTCCTTGACCTCGACCTAACAGATCCGCTGAAGGATGGTCGTGCCTTGCAGCAGGCCAATGCCGAGATGCGTTTTATCTTCCTTTCAGGAGTTAACCCTGACCCGGTGCTGGATGAATTAAATCCTCGGGCACATCTTACCAAGCCTTTTTACTTGCCAGACCTGTTGGAGATGATGGACAGGCTGTTTCCATCGTTTCCGTCCGTGACGCCGCGCCGCATGCCGCAAAACGCTCCTGTTGCTTCGCCGGTCACCGATTCGGAACTGCCCTGGCTGGTAGACGTCAACCGCGCGGCCCAACAGCTCACCCGGCTGACGCTTGAATCCTCGGCCCAGGCGGCCCTGATCAGCCGCGAGAACAAACTGTGGGCGTATGCCGGGCAGTTGCCGCAGACCGCCGCCCACGAGTTGGCTAGTCTGGTGGTGCGCTACTGGGACAAGGCCGAAGAGAGCGACCTGGTTCGTTTTGTCCGCCTGAATTCGACCAATGCCGAGCACATGTTGTTCGCCACCCACTTGGGTAACGGTATGGTGTTGGCGCTTGCCTTCGATGCCGAGACGCCTTTCAGCACCATCCGCACCCAGGCAGGTCGGTTGGTCCATTCGCTCTCGGTCGCACAACTGTCGGATCAGGAGGTAGGCGATGACGAGGGCCTGGCGGCGGCCTCGCAGGCAGTTGTGGAGGGGGCTGCCGAACTTCAGTCTGGCAGGCAGGAGACACTTGCACAAGAGGAGACAAGTTTGCTTGAGGCGCAGACTGGCACCCAGCCGAGCCAACCCGTTGAGGAGGAGGGGCATATCTATCTGGATCCGGTCTCGGCTTCGATCTACAACCTGACCTATGCCTGTCTTCTCATCCCGCGTTTTCCTCAACATCATCTGACCGGCGACTTGGCGGAACGCCTCCCCGAGTGGCTGCAAGAGACCTGCATCGCCTTTGGCTGGCGGTTGGAGTTTATCTCGGTGCGCCCAGATTACCTGCATTGGCTTGTCAACGTCCCCCCGGCCTCCGCGCCGAGTTATTTGATGCGCATCATGCGCCAGACGACTTCGGGAAAAATCTTCGAGGAATTTCCCCGCTTTAAGAAGGAGAATCCTTCGGGTGATTTCTGGGCACCAGGCTACTTGATCATGGGAGGCACACAACCGGCTCCGGCCCAGATGATCAAAGATTTTATTCAGCAGACCCGCCAGCGGCAGGGTGCTTCTAGGTCGCTTAAGTCGCTTTATCGCGAATTCCACGAATGACACATTTGTAGAACTCGTCATTTGTGCGCTTCTTTCACCGACATGCCCCCTACTTTGTACTTGATTGACGGCCATGCCCTGGCCTACCGCATGTATTATGCCCTCACCGGCTATACGTCCGGCGGCCCGACGCGTTGGCAGACTTCTAAGGGAGAACCGACTGCAGGGATTTATGGTTTTGCCCGCGAACTGCTGCGCATCTACGAGCAGGAAAAGCCTGATTACCTGGCCGTGGCTTTCGACACCGGCAGGACCTTCCGCGACAAAATCTTTCCAGAATACAAGGCCACGCGCGCCAAGATGCCCGATGACCTGCGTCCGCAGATCGAACGCATCCGCCAGATGGTAGATGCCTTCAACATCCCGCGCCTCGAGATGGAGGGCTTCGAGGCTGACGATGTGCTTGGCTCGGCTGCCCGTTGGGGCGCGGCGCAGGGATTAGGTATCAAGATTATCACTGGCGACCGCGACCTGCTACAACTCGTGGACGAGCGCACAATCGTTTATCTGGCGGGCGACGAGCAGAACTACATCACCGCCGAGGATGTGATAGGCAAGCTTGGTGTCCGCCCGGAGCAGGTGGTAGACTACAAGGCCATCGTCGGCGACAAGTCGGACAACATCCCTGGCGTGCCTGGCGTGGGTGAGAAGACTGCCGAAAACCTGCTTGCCAAGTATGCCACCCTTGATAACATCTATGCTCATCTGGACGAGGTCGAGTCGCGCTGGCGGACCAAGCTGGAAGCAGGGAAAGCATCCGCAACCATGAGCCGCGATCTCGCTGCCATTCGAACCGATTTGCCGGTTGCGCTCGACCTCAAACAGGCCAAACCTGACGCCTTCGATCCGGCTAAAGTGGAGGCCTTGTTCCGCGAGTTGGAGTTTCGTTCGTTGGTGGACAAGCTCCGCAAGTTGACCGGCGCTGTTGCCCCAGGTGGGACGCAGCAAATGAATTTGTTCGGGGAGGAACCGCTTCAGGTACTGACGGCAGACCCAAGGTCCGGTACGAAGCCGGGCTTGAACGTGACCGTAGTGGATACAGCCGTCAAATTGTCCGCGCTGGTTGAGGTACTGAACGCCGCCTCTGCCATTTCCTTCGACACCGAGACCACCTCCACCGACGAGATGACAGCCGGACTGGTGGGGATCTCGCTGGCGGTCAAGGAGGGCCAGGGGTATTACGTCCCCGTCGGTCACAATGCTGGAGCACAGTTGCCGCTCGAAGAGGTGCTTTCCGCGCTGCGTGCCCCACTGACCGATACTCGCACCGCGAAAATTGGCCACAACCTGAAATACGACTACATCATGCTGGCACGGCAGGGATTGAGGCCTGCTCCGCTGACGTTCGATACCATGATCGCAGAGTGGGTGATAGACCCGTCCTCGCGCAACCTTGGTTTGAAGAGCTTGGCCGCTGCTCGCCTGGGCGAGACGATGACCCACATCGAGGAGTTGATTGGCAAGGGCAAGAAACAAATCAGCATGGCCGAAGTGGCGATCCAAGATGTGGCCGCCTATGCCGTGGCGGATGCCGAGGCCGCGCTGCGGCTGCGCCCCTTGCTGGAAACCGAGCTCAGGCGCATTCCCAAGGCCTGGGACTTGTTTACCGGCATCGAAATGCCTCTCGTCCCCGTACTGGCCGAAATGGAACTGACGGGCGTAATTATTGATTCACCTGTCTTCAAAGAGTTATCAAGAGAATTGGCTGAGCGTTTATCAAAGATTGAAAAGCAAGTTTATGAGGCGGTCGGTAAGACTTTCAATCTTAATTCTCCTCAACAGGTTTCAGAGGCGCTTTTCGTCCATCTGCATCTTGAACCACCGGATCGCAGCCGCAAAACTGCTACTGGGTTCTATTCCACCGCTGCTGGTGTTCTGGAGGAGATGAGCGGCCAACACCCAGTTGTAGATATGATGCTCAACTATCGCGAGCTTGCTAAACTCAAATTCTCTTATGCTGATGCTCTACCTGCTACGGTTAATCCGGTTACAGGCCGTGTGCATACTTCTTTCAGCCAAACTGGTACGGTTACTGGTCGCTTAACTTCATCTGATCCAAATCTCCAACAAATCCCAACCCGTACAGAAGAAGGCCGCCGCGTCCGCCGCGGCTTCATCGCCGACCCGGGCAACGCCCTGCTCTCGCTGGACTATTCGCAGATCGAACTGCGCATCGTGGCGCACATGGCCGGAGACGAAGCCATGCTGGATGCCTTCCGTGCCAGGCATGATATCCATGCCACGACCGCTGCCGCCATCTATGGGGTCCCGCTTGAGGC
>CAYZIQ010000063.1:10853-16661 GCA_964478375.1 uncultured Chloroflexus sp.
GGCATGATATCCATGCCACGACCGCTGCCGCCATCTATGGGGTCCCGCTTGAGGCAGTGACGAAGGAACAACGCCGCCATGCCAAGGCGATCAATTTCGGTCTGATCTACGGCATGTCCGCCTTCGGCCTGACGCGCACAACCGAACTGACGCTGGCCGAATCGGAAGATTTCGTGGCCGCTTACTTCAGGCAATTCCCCGGCGTCAAACGTTACCTGGACGGCATCCGGAAGGAAGCTGCTCAGAAAGGTTATGTGGAAACTCTTCTGGGCCGCCGCCGTTACTTCCCAGCCCTCAAAAGCACACTGAACCAGACTTTGCGGAATCGCGAGGAACGCGAAGCCATCAATGCGCCTATCCAGGGCACGGCTGCAGACATAATGAAAATTGCCATGATAAGAATTCCACCTGCTCTGGCGCAAGCTGGTCTGCGTGGCAGGATGCTCTTGCAGGTTCATGACGAGTTGGTGATCGAATGTCCGCGCGCCGAGTTGGAAAAGACCGCCCGCGTGGCGCGGGATGTGATGGAGAATGCCTATCTGCTGTCCATTCCGCTGACCACCGAGGCCCGTTGTGGCACGAATTGGGATGAGATGAAACCCATCTAAAAGCAGCATCGAAGAACACAAATTCAACGAACCTGTTCGTGTCATTCGCGAAAATCGGTGCGATAAGAGAGAAACCATGCCTGGACGCGAAGACGTTTTTCAAAACGCGATGAACGAGGGCCATTCGGCGGCCTGGGACCAAAAGTGGGAACAGGCTGTCGAAGCCTATCAAAAAGCGTTGGCGGAATTCCCCGAAAGCCCCAAAGCGTTGACCAACCTCGGCCTGGCACTCTATCAGGTGGGACGTTATGAAGGGGCGTTGGAGATGTACAAACGCGCGGCACAGTTCTCGCCTGACGACCCGCTTCCGTTGGAGAAAATTGCCCAGCTTTCTGAACGTCTGGGGCATTTGAAACAGGCTGTTCAAGCCGCTTTACAGTCAGCCGAGCTGTATATCAAATCCAAGGAAGTGAACAAGGCACTCGAGAATTGGCTGCGAGTTATCCAACTGGACCCCGAAAATCTCACTGCCCACTCGCGCCTGGCGTTGGTGCATGAGCGTCTCAGTCACACTCAGCAGGCGGTTATTGAATACCTGGCCGTTGCCAGTCTTTACCAGCAAGCCGGTAACGTTGATAAGGCGGCCGAGATGGTCGGACGCGCCCTGCACCTGATGCCGAACAGTCCTGAGGCCAAACAAGCCAAGTCCCTGCTGAAAAATAAGCAAATGCTTCCCCAACCGGTTCGCCAGAAAGGTGGTACAGGGCCGTTGCGTATGGCACAGGTGCGGCAGCTCGAAGCGCCCAAGCCAGCCGAAGAGGGGCTGGATCCTATAGCGGAAGCGCGCAGAAAGGCGCTGAATCGGATGGCAGAGGTGCTGTTCGAGCTATACAGCGAGGGCGGGGATAAGGCCCCTCCGCCACGCAGTGTGCAAGCTTTTGTGCGGGGCACTGACCCGCTGTCGTTGAAGAAGGGCGAACGGGCTAAGGTGCTGCTCCACCTGGGGCAAGCCATTGATGCCCAGAGCAACAATCAGGATGCGCAAGCCGCTGAGGAGTTGGAGCGAGCGCTCGAAGCTGGTTACAAAAGTACAGCGCTATATTACGATCTGGGGCTATTACGCGCCAGAGGCGACCGCCTCGAAAGTGCCTTGCGTTACCTCCAGCACGCGGTCAAGAACGCCGATTACACATTGGGCTCTCGCCTGCTGATGGCCGATATTCTGCGTCAGCTAGGTCGCTTGAGGGAAGCAGCGATAGAGTACATGGAAGCGCTCAAGCTGGCTGATTCGCTGGTCGTGCCGCCAGAACGGGCGGATGAGATCCGCCAGCTCTACGAACCGCTCATGGAAACCCAGGCAAAAAAGAGAAACAATGAGGAATTGGAAAAGCTGTGCGACAATATCAAGGCACTGCTGCTCCAACCCAATTGGCGCACGCTCGTCAGTCAGGCGCGCCAGCAACTGCCTCAAGGCGGCGACGGCGCGCCGCTGCTGCCGCTGGCCGAGATCATGACCCAGACTCAGAGCAGCCAGATCATCCAGACGATCAATACGGTACACCAACTGGCCCAGACCGGACACTTGCGCTCGGCCATGGATGAGATCTTTAACTCGCTTCAATATGCGCCTACCTACCTGCCGTTACACACCTTACTTGGGGATTTATTGATCCAGGATGGACGCGTGGGAGATGCGATCACCAAGTATACGGTTGTGGCACAGGCATATAATGTGCGCGGCGAAGTGGAGCAGGCAACCAGTCTGCTGCGGCGCGTCATTCAAGAGGCGCCGATGGATACCATTGCGCGCACGCGCCTGATCGAACAACTTGTCGCCCAAGGCCTCGTGGACGATGCAATCAGCGAATACATTCAACTGGCCGATATTTATTACCGTCTGGCCGAGTTGGACATGGCACGTAAGACCTACACGAACGCCCTGCGCCTGGCCCAACAGTCCAACGTCAACCAGGACTGGAGTGTCCAGATCTTACAGCACATGGCGGATATAGACATGCAGCACCTGGATTGGCGGCAGGCTCTGCGCCTCTTCGAGCAGATTCGCACCCTGCGGCCGGAGGATGCTCCTGTGCGTAAGAACCTGGTTGAGTTGAACATCCGCCTCGGCCAACGTAATCAGGCCATGGCTGAGCTGGATAGTTATATGGCCTATCTGGACAGCAATGGCCAGCGCGCCGAGGCGATTCCCTTCTTGGAGGGTCTGGTACAGGAGAATCCGGGCCAGGCCGTCTTACATCGCTATCTGGCCGAAGAGTACGCCCGTGCGGGGTGGGGAACGGAGGCGATTGCGCAGCTCGACGCGCTGGGGGAGGACCTGCTTCGGGCTGGAGATCGCGCTGGTGCGATCCAAACGGTCGAGGCGATCATGGCGATGAATCCGCCCGACATCGAACATTACAAGAAATTGCTCCAAAAGCTGAGAACCGAATCTGGCTAGCAGCAAATCGAGTCGTCTGAAAAGGCCATAAAGTCTTGCGGAGGACTACCATATCTGGTGGCCTCCGCGTTTGTTTTCCACTAGGCGCAGTGGCGAGATACTATCTCGCCCCACTTCTGGGCAGCCTCTTGCTATAATTGGGCCATGTTTCACCACCTTCTCGGCTTGGCGCGCTCGTGCCGCCTGGCCCTTGCGTCCACCATCCTGCTCGGTTGGTTGGGTGGACTGTTGGTCATTTTGCAGGCTTGGTTTCTCAGCCGGGTAGTGGATAGCGTCTTCCTCGGCAGGCAGGCCTTGGTGGACGTGTTCCCTATTTTCGAAATCCTGTTGGTTGTCATTCTCCTGCGCGCCGTCAGTGTTTGGGGTGCGGAACTTTCTGCCAATACAGTTGCCCTGCACGTTAAATCTGACTTGCGCGCCCGGTTGATGAAGCACTTGGCTGCCCTCGGTCCGGCCTTCACCCAGGGAGAAAAGGCCGGCGAGCTGGCCGCGGCTGCCATCGAGGGCGTGGAATCGCTGGACGCTTACTTCAGCCAGTACCTGCCGCAGGTAGTGCTGGCGGCCTTCATCCTGCTCTCGATCTTGCTGCTCGTTTTTCCCCTCGACCCGCTGACCGGCGCGGTCTTCTTGCTGACCGCTCCGCTCATTCCCCTCTTCATGTACCTGATCGGCAGGACAGCCGAGGCGTTGACCAAACGTCAGTGGGAGACCCTCGGCCGCCTTTCCGCTTACCTATTGGACGTATTACAGGGGCTGACCACGCTAAAACTGTTCGGCCAGTCTCGTAAGCAGGCTGGCAGTATCCAGCAGGCCAGCGACCGCTTCCGCGATGTGACACTGAGCGTGCTGCGCGTCACCTTCCTTTCGGCCCTGGCGCTAGAGTTGCTCTCGACCCTCAGCACGGCGATCGTCGCGGTGGAGATTGGTCTGCGGCTGCTTTATGCCAAAATGTCTTTCCAGCAGGCATTGTTCATCCTCGTCCTGGCTCCAGACTTCTACCTGCCCTTGCGCCTACTGGGACAGCGATTCCACGCAGGGATGTCGGGCGCTACCGCTGCGCGGCGCGTCTTTGAAATCCTCGATACGCCCGTTCAGCGTTTGCAGGTTGACATGCCTGCACGTTACACGTTAGGACGTGCTAACGTGCGAACGTGCAACATCTCTTTCGAAAATGTCTCCTTTTCCTACCCTTCCCGCCATCTCGCTGCCCTTTCCAACATTTCCTTCGAAATTCGTGGTGGTCAAGCGACCGCCATCGTCGGCGCGACCGGCGCGGGGAAGAGCACCCTCGCCAGTTTGCTGTTGCGCTTCATTGAGCCGAGCGCGGGCGAGATCCGCGTGGACGGCCAGCTTCTCTCCACTATCTCGCCCGAAAATTGGCGCGCGCAGACCGCCTGGGTGCCGCAGATGCCTTACCTCTTCAACGATACACTGGCGGCTAATCTGCGCTTGGCAAAACCCGATGCGAGCGACGACGAGTTGATACGCGCCTGTCAGCACGCCGACCTGCATGAGTTCATCCTGTCCCTGCCGGGCGGGTACGGAACAAGGATCGGGGAGCGCGGCGCGCTGACGGTCGGAGCGAGCATTGGGATGCTTGCTACCTCCGCCTATCTCATCTCCGCTGCTGCGCTGCACCCGTCCATCGCCGAGCTGGAGGTTGCCATCGTTGGCGTGCGCTTTTTCGGCATCTCACGCGGCGTTTTCCGCTACCTCGAGCGCCTGGCATCTCACAACACCACCTTTCGCCTGTTGGGGCACATTCGTGTCTGGTTCTACAGAGCTATCGAGCCGCTTGCCCCTGCCCGGTTGGTCGGGCAGCGTTCTGGCGACTTGCTGGCGCGAGCCAGCGCCGACATCGAGACGCTGGAGAATTTCTATGTGCGCGCCCTGGCCCCGCCGCTGGTCGCGCTGGTTGTTATCGTGGGGATGTCGTTCTTTATGCGCGTTTTCTACCCGGCACTGGCGACCGTTCTATTGGCTTTCCTTCTCTTGATTGGCCTCGGATTAGCGCTCCTGACCCTGGGCTTGGGCCGCGCTCCCGGACGGACTCTGGTCGAGAGCTGCGCTCGTTTACGCGCCGACCTGGTGGACGGCCTGCAAGGCCTGCCTGATCTGCTGGCTTATGGAGGAGTCGAAGCCCACTTGAACCGCGTTCATTTTGCTGAGACAGAGTTTCAGCGCGCCCAGCGCAAGATGGCACACATCACTGGCTTGCAAAGCGCCTTGAACAGCCTATTGACCAACCTGGGCGTCTGGCTGGTGCTCGTGCTGGGCATTCTGCTGGTCAGCGCGGGGAAGATGGACGGCGTTTACTTGGCGGTCGTCGTTCTGGCAGCCCTGGCCAGCTTCGAGGCCGTGCAGGGACTGCCGCAGGCCTCGCAATTTCTCGAATCCAATCTGCAAGCCGCCCGGCGTCTCTTCGAGATCGCCAACGCCGCGCCGGCCGTGGTTGACCCTCCCGCGCCGCTTCTCCCGCCGCACGATGTTGCCCTCTTGGTGCGCGACCTATGTTTTGCCTATCCAGCCCTCACCCCCTTTCCCTCTCCCAACCCTTCGACTTTGCTCACCCCTGCCTGCCCTGTCCCGTCCGCATGCACCTGTGGCGCAAGCACAGGCAGGCCAGGACGGGGCGGCACTGGCGTGGGCAGGGCGCGTGGGAGAGAGGTGAGGGATGATGGCTATATCCTCAAAAACATCTCTTTCGACCTGCCAGTCGGTAAATACCTCGCCATTGTCGGACCGAGCGGAGCGGGCAAGACCACCCTGCTCAACCTGCTCCTACGTTTCTGGGATTTCAAC
>CAYZIQ010000064.1:0-7855 GCA_964478375.1 uncultured Chloroflexus sp.
GAGCGCGCGTTGCGCGCGTCGGCTTTGAACTGCACACGGGTACATCCCAGCGCCTCGAATGCGTGTCTCAGCATCAGGTATTTGCACTCGGTGTTGACCGCCGTGCGCTGAAACTCGGTCGCGTACCACGTCCCGCCGATCTCCAACGCGCGATGTTCGGGGCGAATCTCCAGGTAGCGCGTCATGCCGATGGCGCGCCCGGAGGCCAGGTGAATGACGGCGAAAGGCAAATCCGTGCCGTTGGCCTGGCGCTGCAGCAGATCGCGCACCAGAGTCAGCATCTTTTTTTCATTATCAGGATAGCCATAAAGCATGTACCGCCAAATATTTTCATCGCGCGCGGCGACAATCAGGGCAGGGACGTGACTCTCGGAAAGGGGTTCGAGCCGCACGAACTTGCCAGTCAATGTGATAGGGGCGATCTCCACGCTCGTCACTCCTCACTCATCACGTATCACGCTTCACGTCCTGCGTCGGTAAATACGGCATCTGCGGACCTGAGATATCAAGCAATTCAGAGAGCGCGGCGCGCATGGCAACGCGGTCATCCCATGGGTACTCGGTCGTACCGAAGCACATGGACTGCTCGTGGCCCTTTCCGCAGGCGATGACGATGTCGCCCTCCCGCGCCATCTGGATCCCGAGCCGGATCGCCTCGCCCCGGTCGGGGACGCGGAAGAAAGTCTTCCCCTCCGCCCCTCCCTTTGAGCGAGCGCCGCTTGCCATTTCTTCCAAAATATCACCCAGCGACTCAGTACGCGGGTCCTCGGCAGTCAGAATTGTGATATCCGCCAACCCCACGGAAACCTCCGCCATCATACGGCGCTTTTCGCGGTCACGCAGGCCCGCCGAGCCAAAGATAGCAATGATGCGGCCCGCCCTCACCCCTGACCCCTCTCCCAAATTCGGGAGAGGGGAACCAAGCATCTTTCTCGCTGTCTCCAATGCCACGCGCAGGGCATTGGGCGTGTGGGCAAAGTCTACGATGGCGGTGAAGGGCTGACCAAGTTCGATGCGTTCCATCCGGCCCGGGACGCCGGGAAACGCGGCGATGCCGCGCGCGGCGGTCTCCGGGTCGAGGCCGAGACCGACGACCGCAGTCGTCAACGCGGCCAGGCAATTGGCGACGTTGAAGGCGCCGATCAATTTACTTGTAATGGCTAATCGCAACTTATCGCTTCTTGCTATAAACTTAAGCCCCGAAGCATCGCAGATGATGTCTTCGGCGCGCACGTCTGCCCCCTCCCCTATGCCGTAGGTAACGAGTGACAAGTGACGAGTGGCGAGTGGCGATCGAAGCACTTCGACAAGGTAAGGATAGGAGGCATCGTCGCGGTTGAGGACGGCGAGGCGGGGATTACCCTGGGGTTTTGGCACCGTGGCCGAAAGTCCGGTGAAGAGGCGGGCCTTGGCGGCGCGATAAGCCTCGTACGAGCCGTGATAATCCAGATGTTCGTGAGTGATGTTGGTCACCACGCCGATGTCGAACTCGCAGGCGTCCACGCGGTACTGCGCCCAGCCGTGTGAAGTGGTCTCCAGCACGACATGCGTCAGGTCCGCGTCCACCATCATGGACAGGTAGCGCTGGATATCCGGGGCGTCCGGCGTAGTGACGTGGAAACCGGTATCCAGCACCTGGTCACCAATGACGGCATTGACCGTCGAGATCATGCCCGCTTTGACCCCAGCGGTCAGCAGGATTTGGTAAAGGAGGTTCGTCGTCGTCGTTTTGCCATCCGTGCCAGTGATGCCAATCACGGTCAACTTGCGCGCCGGGTATCCATAAAAGGCAGCCGCCAAGTGAGCCAACGACCGGCGAGAATTCTCCACTTGGATGTAGGGAACCGATAGACCAGTCAGCGATTTTTCACCGACAATCGCCGCCGCGCCTTTGGCAATTGCATCAGGGATATATTTGTGGCCATCAGCTGCAGCGCCAGGGCAGGCAACGAACAGCGCACCCGGCTGGACCTGGCGGCTGTCCGCAGTGATCGCGGTTACGGTACAACCCGCCCCGCCCGAACCAACGTGAGGGAACGGGAAAGAAGAAAGAAGGTCAGAGAGCAACACAGAAGGCATGGGGTAGTTTTACCACAAAAGCACAAACCTGTATCACCCCCAAACGAAAGGAAAACTATTTGGCCGACTCGCAAGATTGAGTCGGCCAAATCCGCCTGCACCGTGCGCAGGCACGTGTGTGTAAATCCGCGGCAAAGTTCAGCGCAGACTCTGGCGCAGGTTATCGAGCTTGCTGGAGACGGAATCGTCTAGTACCTTATCGCCAACGCGAATGACCAGACCACCAAGGATGGTCGGGTCCACGCGGAAGGCAACGGTCGCTTGCGTGCCTATCCTGGCCAAAATGTCCTTTTTCAACACGGATTGCTCAGCAATTGTCAGCGGCAAGGCGCTGGTCACCTCGGCCGAAGTGCCGGCCAGCTTCGCGCCTTCGAGAACGACCACCTTGCCAGCTTTGACACCGGAGAAGAATTCTTCCAGAAGAACATGCTGCCGTTTCTCGTCCAACGCCTCGCCGATCAGCTTTTGCGCCGCCGCGACTGCCAACGCAGCTACCTGTCCGCGCAAGTCGGCGAGCATACGACTGCGTTCTTCGGAGACCTCGGCCAGGGTTGTCTCGCGTTCCTTGACGATCTCCTTTTCGGCCTCCGCCTTGACTTCGAGGACGGCCTTTTCGGCCCGTTCCGTAGCTTCGCTCACGATATGGGCAGCTTTGGCTTGTGCATCGGCGATAATGCTGGCAGCCTCATGTTCGGCGTTGGCGCGCGCTTCGGCTGCTACGCGGGCATCTTCCTGACCTTGCGCGATCGTGTCGCGCCGCTTCTCCAGCATGTTCGCCAGAGGAGCAAACAGCCACCTACGCAGAATGACAAAGACAATCAAGAAGCTGAGAATCTGTAATAACAGTAAACCGGGGTTAATCCCAAGTCCTTCCATGAGCGGTCTCCTACTTGGCAACGAAGAGCAAGACCAGCGCCACTACGAGAGCGTAAATAGCCACTGCTTCGGCAAACGCGATCGCCAGGATCATGTTGATCTGGATATCGCCGGCCGCATCGGGATTGCGGGCAATGCCTTGCATCGCACCGCTGCCCAGGATACCGATACCCAAACCGGCGCCCAGGGTCCCAACCATTGCCAACCCTGCCCCTAAGAATTTTGCTGCTAGTACAATTGCCTGCTCAAGAGTGTATTCCATTTCTGTGTCTCTCTCCTTTCAATGATGTCTTTCGAGAAAATATCTATGCGTGAGCCTTTTGAACTTCACCGTGTTCATCAGCATGTTCGCCATGACCCTTGGTCGCAATGGCAATGAACACCATGGTCAGAACACCAAAAACTAGCGCCTGGATGACGCCAAAGAACAATTCCAGGAAATACAGACCGAACTGGCTGACCGGCAGGAGCGTCCCCAGCACGATCACCAGGACCGCGCCGCCGAACATAGATCCGAGAAGACGGAACGAGAAAGAGATGATTTTGGCGAATTCCGAGATGAACTCAAGCATGCCGACGAAAATATCAATAAATGGGTTGATCGCGTCGAAGGGACCTACCTTCCGTTGGATCCACATCTTCAGGAAACGACCGAAGTTGAGGAACTTTCCAAAGTATCGCGGACCATTGGCTCGTACTCCAAAGTACTGCACCATGACGACTGCAATAAGTGCCAGCGATGCAGTGAAGTTCAAATCTGTAGATGGGGAGCGGAAGAACGGGACGAGTTTATAAGCATTGGCTGTGGTCTCGGTGGCCGTCAAGCCGACCAAACCGGGGATAATGTCAATCGTCGCATGGCCCGTCTCACCACCTGTCAAAGGCTCGATCAGACCAATGCTTTCCATACCCGGAAAGAGTTTGAGCAAGTTCGCCGTCAGCACGAGAGTGATGATCGTAGCGACCAGTGGAAATACCTGCTTGGCCCATTTCTTGCCAACGGTTTTCTCGACAAGAGAGTAAATGGCACCAAAAATCGTCTCGAAAATTGCCGCGATACCTTTCGAAGGCGAACCATCGGCGCGGATGCCCCGCCCGGCAGCCAGCGCCAAGACGATAACGATCAAGTCCACAATGACAGTTGTAACGAACGTATTCGTCAATGTGAGACCCCCCAACAGGGGGAAAGTCACCAGAGTCTCGCCTTTGAGCGAGACATCTGGGCGAGCCGGTTTTACCAACACTCCCACAATGCCGACGGCGATCAGAAGCGCTAAAACCAGCCAACGGGTGATATGGAGTTCCTTTTTCTTACGAGTCGTCACGCGCGTCTTCCTCCACTCGAGTTTTTATATGCTGAGGTTTACCAGATACAGAATCTTTAATTGTTTTTTTCGCCCGGTTGACCAACCAAAAAATAAATATCCACGTCAGAGGAATGCTAGCCAGGATGAGTAAAATGACGAACATCCCGTTGGTCGCAAAGAAACGGTCCAGCCATAGCCCAGCCAGCAAAGCAACAAAAACGATAACGAAGGTAAAGCAACCAACCTGAATTGCTAAGCTGGCCAAGTATCGGGTCGCTACCGACCGTGAAACTGACCTTTTCTCTGTCTCCGGCTGGCTCATGGCGGCGGAATTATATCAGAGGGTTTTCGTGCCGTCTAGAACAAGCTCGCCGCCGCGCCGCTGGCAAGTCCAAACCAGGGGCCAAAGATGACGCCTACGGCAATGATGCCAATGGATAGCACGGTCAAGGCGATGGCATAGGGGCGCGAGAGCGGAATCGGGTGCTTCTCCTCTTCCTCGCCCTCCATACGGTACAGATAAACATATTTCAGCACGGTCAGATAGTAGTACAGGCCGATAATCGAATTCAGGATGCCGACCACCGCCAACCAGATCCAGCCTTGCTGGATGGCAGCGGCGAAGACGAACACCTTGCCGACGAAGCCTCCAAAAGGCGGCATCCCGGCCAGCGAGAGGAAAGCCACCAGCATCATCAAAGCCAATGTGGGCGCGCGGCGGCTGAGTCCATAGTAGGCTTTCATGTCGTCCGAGCCGGCCACGCGTCCGAAGGCAGTGACGATGCCAAAGGCTGCCAGGTTAGTCAGGATGTAAGCTATCAAATAGAAGACGGTACTGGCCGTGCCTAATTGCGAGAAGGCCACCACGCCTATCATGGCGTAACCGGCATGAGCGATCGAGGAGTAAGCCAGCATACGCTTGACGTTCTTCTGCGTCAGGGCGATCAGGTTGCCGACCGTCATGGTCAGGGTTGCCAGGATGGCCAGGATCACGCTCCAGTTCGCTGCCAGGGACGGGAAGACTGCCATGAAGAGCCGCAGAACGACCGCGAAGCCAGCCGCCTTGGAAGCCGTAGACAGGAAACCGGCGACCGGCGTGGGTGCGCCCTCGTACACGTCTGGCGCCCAGAAATGGAACGGGAAGAGCGAGACTTTGAAGGACAGTCCGACCAGGACGAGGAAAATGATCCCCAGCGCAAGCAGGCTCAGGGTCGGGAAAGAGGCGGCCAGCGCGTAGAGCCCCGTCTCGCCGGAGAAGCCGTAGATCAGACTAAAGCCGTACAGCAGCACGGCTGAAGTCAACGCCCCGAAGAGCATATATTTAAAGCCCGACTCGGTAGACTTTTCGTCGCCGGTCAGGAAACCGGCCAGGATGTAGAGCGGGATGGAGGTGGTCTCGATGGCCAGGTAGAGCATCACCAAATCGGCGGCGGAGGCCATGAGATTCACGCCCAGGGTGGCGGCCAGAAGTAGGAGGTAGGATTCAGCCCGGCGTCCGACCCCTTCCACGTCCATCATAAAAAGCGCAGTGATGGCTGCGCCGAAGAGGAAGAACATCTTGAAGACGAATCCGAGCCAGTCGTCGCGCAACATGCCGCCGAAGACCAGGGCCGCCTCCTCGCCCGGACGGGCAACCGCCAGACTGACGGCCAGGATAAGGAACAAGCCGCCAGCGGTCAGCCAACCCAGGTTCAGGCGGCGGTTCTCGTCTTTCCAGAACGGGTCGAGAACCAAAACCAGGATGCCGAGCGCCAGGAGCAGGATTTCGGGGAGAATGGGCAGGATGACAGTCACTATGCACCTCCCAGGAGGCTCAACAAATGCTGGACGCCGGTCTGCACCCAGGGCACCATCAAGGCGGGGATCAGGCCGAGGCCGATCATGATGACGCACAAGAAGACGAGAGCGACCTTATCCTGGGCAGTGATCGTCCCGATGTGACCCTCGAATTCAGCCGGCATGCTTCCGAAGAAGACGCGGCGGATGACCAGCATGATATACGCTGCGGTCACAACGATGGAAACAGCGGCGATGATCGCCACCAGCGGCTTGACCTGCCAGATGCCCATGAAAATGGGGAACTCCGCCACGAAGCCGGAAAGGCCGGGCATGCCCATCGAAACCAGGCCGCCGATGATGAAGGCCACAGCCACCAACGGCATGGGCTTGACCATGCCGCCCAATTTGGGAATGTCACGCGTGTGCGCCCGGTCGTAAACCATGCCGACGGCAGCAAAGAAGAGAGCCGTCATCACGCCGTGCGAGAACATCTGTACGCCTGCACCGGTCAGGCCGACGCGCGTCAGCGTGGAAAAGCCCATCATCACCAGTCCCATGTGCGAGACCGAAGAGAAGCCAATAACGTACTTGAAATCGGTCTGCACCATGGCGATGAACGCGCCGTAGACGATGTTGACGAGGGCCAATCCCATGATGAGTGGGGACCAGAATTTGGCGCCATCCGGTAGCAGCATGATGCCCACCCGCAGGGCGGCGAAGGCACCCAGCTTCATCAGCACGCCTGCATGGAACATGGAGACGGCAGTCGGCGCGGCGACGTGTCCATCCGGCGACCAGTTATGGAAAGGAAAGATGCCGCCCAGCACGGCGAAACCGAAGAAAACGAAGGGGAACCATAATTTCTGAAAAGCGGGCGAAAACGCTGCCTGCTCCAAGGCCAGCATGTCGAAGGTCTGCAGGCCGCTCTGCCAGTACATCGCCAGCGCACCGATCAAGGACACGACCGAGCCGATGAACAGGTAGAGGGTCAGTTTCATCGCGGCATATTCACGCGTCTTGATCCAGCCCCAAATCGCAATCAGCAGGTACATGGGGAAGACGGCGATCTCGTAGAAGAAGAACAGCATGAACAGGTCGAGCGAAGCAAACACCCCAAACACGCCCGAAGCCAGGATGAACATGAAGGCAAAGAACTCACGCGGGCGGTCGTCTATGCCCCAGGAGATCAGCACGCCGGTAAACATGACCACACCGGTCAGCAGGACGAGCGGCGCGCTCATCCCGTCCACGCCAAAGTGCAGACTGATGCCGAGCATCGGCATCCAGTTGTATTTCTCGACGAACTGATAACCGGCCGCGGCCTTGTCGTAGTTGAAGTACACCCACAGCGAAAGGATCAGTGCAAAAGTGGCCGCAGCCAGCGCCGTGACGCGGATCTCGTTCTTGCGCTCGGACTTGATCAGCAAGATCAACATCGCCGCGGCCATGGGGGTGAAGACGATGACGCTCAAGATCGGAAATTGCATGAGTCACCTCTCATAGATTTTGGGGTGGGGGGTGTGCGGGCGGCTTCGCCGCCCGCACACCCCCCAATTTCCCTTTCTTATTGAGAAGATGCGATTAAAACAACATCATTACAGCCTTATTGATTACATCCAATATCCATGCAGGCCAGATTCCAATAACGAGAATGAGCGCCATGAGCGGCGCCATGACGACGATCTCGCGGGCGTTGATCTCGGTGAGGCGATGCTCGCCGTGCGCCCAGTGCTCATTCAGCGGGCCGTGCAGTACTTGCTTGATGCCTTTGAGGATGTACGCGCCGGTGAAGAGCAGTCCCAGCATGGCAATAG
>CAYZIQ010000064.1:7955-14642 GCA_964478375.1 uncultured Chloroflexus sp.
CCGAGCAGCACGAAACCCATGTGATTGACGGACGAATAGGCCACCAGCCGCTTGAAATCCGTCTGGCCGTAAGAAGCAAAGGCGCCGAAGACGATTGCCATCACTGCCAGGAAAGCCAGCGCTCCGGCAAATCGCTGGGCCTCAGCGGGGTATAGCGGCAGGACCAGGCGCAGGAAGCCGTAGGCTCCCAGTTTCAGCAGTACACCGGCCAGGATCATCGAGCCGGCCGTCGGCGCTTCGGTGTGGGCGTCCGGCAGCCAAGTGTGGAACGGCCAAACCGGTACTTTGATCGCAAAGGCGACGACGAATGCCCAGAAGGCGATCACCTTGACGGTGGCAACCGGCAAGCCGATCAGTGTCCCTTCGAGGGCGTTCCACCTTTGATACAGGGAGGGCAGGTCATAGGTCTGAAAGAGCACGCCGAGCATCTGGATGGCCAGCAGCAGGCCAAGCGATCCGGCCATGGTATAGATCAGGAACTTGAGCGAGGCGTAGTTGCGCGCCTGCATCTTGATACCCTTCCACAGCGTCCGCTCGCCCTTCTCGCTGCCCCACTGGTTGATCAGGAAGTACATCGGCACCAGACCGATCTCCCAGAAGACGAAGAAGATGAGCAGGTCGAGGGCCAGAAAGACGCCCAACATGCCCGTCTCCAGAAGCAGGAACAGAATCATGTAGGCCTTGACGCGCTCTTTGATGCTGAAGGAGGCCAGGATCGAAAGCGGCGTCAGCAGGGTGGTCAACAGGACCATCGTCAGGGAAAGGCCGTCCACGCCGACGTGGAAGGACGAGTGGATTGCCTCGTACCAGGGATATTGTTCGACGAACTGGAAGCCGGCTGCCGACGAGTCGAAACGTATCCACAACAGGACGGAAAGCCCAAATGGGATCAGGCTGGCGACCAGCGCCGCCCAGCGGATGACCTTCACCTCGTCGCTGGGCAGAAACAGGATGACCAGCGCCGCCAACACGGGGAAGAAAAGAATGAGGGTCAGGAGATGGCTGATAAGGAATTCCATGAGTTGCTCCGAGTGAGGCCTCTGGAGTCAGGGAGCTTGCTCCCGAAACTCCGACAGCAAGCTGTCGGACTCCAGAGTAATTCGGAAAGGTTCTAAACAACCAGCAAATAATACGCCACGGCGACGATGACGATCACCGTCAGGGAAGCGATCATGTAAGCCTGGATGCGCCCCACCTGCATGCGGCGCAGGCTACTTCCAGCCTTCTTCACGACGCTCCCCGTCCCATCGCCAATGAACTCGTTGATGACCGGTTTGTCAATGTAGTTGCGTAAGAAGCTGCCCAGTCCAAGCGCGGCGCGCCCGACGGTGTGCAGGATGCCGTCTATGACCGCGCGATCCATGAACAGGTACGTGAAGGTTTCGGCGATCCAATATGCCGGGCGGACGAACAGGAAATCATAGGCTTCGTCGAAATAATATTTGTTCTTCAGCAGCGGGATTTGCAGGAAGTCCTGCTTCGGCGATTTGACCTTGCGATAGACCAGCCAGCCAAAGAACAAGCCGCCCACGGCGACGCATAACGAGGTCAGCAGCGGCCAGAGGCTGAACGGCGCTGCTTCCGGGACTTCGGCCAGCGTAGGGCCAATGAACTCGTGGAACCAGTTCGGCAGGAGACCGCCAATCAGCGGAAAATGCTCCGGGATTCCCACCCACCCGAACCCGACGGCGAAGACCGACAGGATGACCAGCGGCAGCGTCATCGTCCAGGGAGTTTCCTTGGCGTGCTCTGCCTCTTTCGTGCGCGGCCCGCCGAGGAAGGTCAGCGTGATCTGGCGCATGGTGTAGAACGCCGTCAGGAAGGCTGCCAGCGCCAGGGTCGCGAAGACGGCCCAATGTCCGCGCCCGAAGGCGTCTGCCAGGATTTCGTCCTTCGACCAGAATCCAGCCGTCAACACCGGGAAACCGGAGAGGGCGAAGCCGCCGATCAGGAAAGTCCAAAAGGTAATCGGCATCTTCTTGCGCAGTCCCCCCATGTTGAACATGTTCTGCGGATCAACCGAGTGATCGCCCGTGTGCAGGACGCCGTGCTCCATGCCGTGGATGACCGAGCCGGAACCCAGGAAGAGCAGCGCCTTGAAGAAGGCGTGTGTGATCAAGTGGAACGCGGCGGCCACGTACGCGCCGATTCCCAGCGCGGCGACCATGTAGCCAAGCTGCGAAATGGTCGAGTAGGCCAGGACGCGCTTGATGTCGTTTTGCGCCAGGGCAATGGTCGCCGCGAACAGCGCCGTGAACGCGCCGATGAATGCAATAATGGACATGGTCGGGTTCAACGGCGTACCCGGCTCCCAACCGGCGGAGATGAGCGGGAACATGCGGATGATCATGTACACGCCAGCCGAGACCATCGTGGCAGCATGGATCATCGCGCTGACCGGCGTCGGGCCTTCCATGGCGTCCGGCAGCCAGACGTGCAGCGGCCACTGCGCCGATTTACCGATCGTACCGATGAAGAGCAACAAGCCGATGAAGCCAGCGGCCGATAACCCAAAGAAAGGTGTGACGGTGGTCGCCAGGGCCTGTAAAACCTCGGGCCGGAAGATTTCACGGAAGGAGAGCGTACCGGTTGCCGAGTACAAAAAGGCGATGCCGAGCAGCATGAACACATCGCCGACACGGGTGGTTATGAAAGCCTTGATCGCCGCGTTGCGCGCCGATTCCTTGCCGTACCAGAAGCCGATCAGCAGGTACGAGCACAGCCCCATGATCTCCCAGCCGACGAACAGGGTCAGCAGGTTATTGGAGACCACCAGCGTGTACATGCCGAAGGCAAACAGACCGATAAAAGCGAAGAAGCGCGAGTACATCGGCTCGATGGACGGGACGCTGTGCTTGTGGCCTTTTTCGTCGGTCACCGTTGCGCCGTGCGGCGGCAGGCCGGCGCGGTCGTGATCACCTTTTGGCTGTCCAAAGTTGTGATAGCCGATGCTGTAGATGAAGATCATCAGCACCGTCCAGGCAACAAAGAACAGTGTGACAGCAGAGAGCGGGTCAATCAACACGCCGATCTTGAGCCAGGTACCGCCAGTTGGCAGCCAGTTGAACGTCGATTCGAACACTTCCTTGCCAAACTCATGCACCCCCAAGGCGCGTGCGAAAACCAACATGCTCCCCAGCCAGGAGAGCCCTGCCGCTCCAACGGCCAGGCTGTGGCTGAGCGCCTTGTGCTTGTTGGTGAACAACACAATCAGGAAAAATGCCAATAAGGGCGGGAGCGGCAGCAGCCAGATGATTGTTTCAGTCGTCATGAAGCCTCCGAGCCGGTGAAGAGAGAGTAGAGAGCAGAGACTGGTCTCTATTCTCTAGTCATCTAATCTCTACCACTTCATCAAATCCACTTCATCCGCGATCACCGTCTTGCGGCGGCGGTAGACCGAGATGATTAGCGCCAGGCCAACGGCCACTTCCGCGGCGGCCACGGCGAACACGATGATCGCGAAAACCTGTCCGGCCATCTGCACCGGGTCAAGGTAGCGCCAAAAGGCCACCAGGTTGATGTTGACCGCGTTCAGCATCAGCTCAACGCCGAGCAGGATGGCAATGGCGTTCTTACGCGAGAGCACACCGAAAAGGCCGATGCTGAACAACGCAGCAGACAAGACCAGGTACCAGGAAAGCGGAATGCTCATGCCGGCCTCCTATTTCTTGCTCACCGCGACGTAAACCGCGCCGATCAACGCCGCCAGCAGCAATATCGAAGCCACCTCGAACGGGAGCACGTATCCGTTCGGGGACACCAAGGCTGTGCCCAGTTTCCCAAGCGTATCCAACCCAGGAGGGATGGCTGCAGCGGTCCGGTTGACGCCCGGCTGAGTCACTAGCAGGAAGGCCAGACCGGCAAAGACCAGCAGTGCGAGCAGCGCGGCCAGCCACCAACCCTTGCGCAACTGCGGCCCTCGGTCACGCATCTCGCGGCGGGTGAGCATGACAGCGAAAATGAACAAGATAGCAATCGCGCCGATATAGATCACCACCTGCACCACGGCCATGAAGCTGGCATCCAGGATCGCGTAGAGCACAGCTACGCCAAACAGCACAGCCACCAGCCACAGCGCGGCATGGATCAGGTTACGCGTCGTCACGACCATCAACGCGGATGCGAGGATCAACGCGGCGCATAGGAGAAATATGATTTGCACAGGCGTCATAAAATTGCTCCACAGAGTTATGTCATTGCGAGCGAGCGCTAGTCGAGTAGGGTTGAGTGTTTTGTGCGAAACCCGTACCGAGACCAAGCGAGCGACATCGTACTCGAAGGGTAAGCATTCTCCAAGCCAACGCGGGGATTACTTTCTTTCGACAAGCTCAGGGCAGGCGCCGCCTCGGTCTTGATACTTGCACCTGCTGCAAGTGCAGGTGTACGCAAAGAACGCTACTCGACCATCGGCAGCTCGCAATGACACTTGGTTAGTGAGGGGCAGCCTCCGCAACAGGTTGGATAGAGGCCTCTTCCGCCTGGCGCTGACGTTTACTGTAGGCGCGCAGGATTTCTATTGTGGCCCAGGCGATAACCACGTTCGTCAGGAACATCCCTGCAACGTAGAAATTGGTCGGTGCGAGCAGCTTGTCCATCACTGCGGTAATGATCAACAAGGCAAGCGAGAGCGGCGTCAGGAACTTCCAACTGAACGCCAGCATGTGGTCAATGCGGATGCGCGGCATGGAATACTTCACCCACATGATGACCCAATAGAAGAACAGCGCCTTGGTCAAGAAGATCACCGCGCCCAACAAGGGAAATTTTTCCAGCCCGAAGAAGTTATATCCGCCGAAAAACAAGATTGCGATGAAACCGCCAAAGGTGAAAGCGTGCAGCAGCTCGCTGGCGTAGAACCAGCCAAATTTCATACCACTGTATTCCACGTTGAATCCGGCAGTGAGTTCCGACTCTGCCTCTGTCAAATCGAAAGGCGCGCGGCCCAACTCGGCAATCGCACTGATAATGAAAATCACAGCTGCAAGCGGTGAAAGGATAACCAGCCAAATTCCGCTCTGAAATTCTGTGATGCCCTTGACGCTCATCGTGCCTGTGATGATGACCGGGATGAGCAGCGCCACCACCATCGGCACCTCATAAGAGACCATGTTCGCCACCATGCGAAATGCGCCCAACAGCGCGTACTTGTTGTTCGAAGCCCAGCCGCCCATGATAATGGCAAGCGTACCCAACGCGCCGGCCGCCACCAGGTACAGCAGGGCTACGTTGAGGTCCACGCCGTAGATCGTCGAGGCAATCGGGAGGATAGCCCACAGCAGGATGACCGCCGTCGCAGCCAGCACGGGGGCAATATTGTAAACAACCTTGTCCGCGCCTTCGGGGGTAGTATCTTCTTTGATGATCAGCTTGATGATGTCTGCGAATGGCTGGATGAGGCCGAAAGGTCCAATCCGGTTCGGGCCGAGGCGATCCTGGAAACGCGCCACCACCTTGCGCTCGACCCAGACGAGAAAGATATCCAGCACCAGGGCAAATACAACCAGAACGAGAATGCCCAATAAAGCCAGCAAGACATTCGTCAGGGTCGCGCCCATCCCCCACCCCGTAAGGATGCCTCGCAGCCAGGTAGCAACGAAGTTGACCGGGTCACTCCAGAAGGTCATGGATTACTCCTTATGTACTTTACAGCAAACTAGGGGGAGCGGTGGGTGTGGTGCAGCTACGCTGTCTCACACTCACCATCTTCCCCTATTATTCATAAGCGGCATTACAACAAAGAAAAGGCTGAGAGGAAAACTTCCTGTCAGCCTTATGTGATTGTACCGCCAGGCTTACATCCATTCCAACATCCCTCTGCGCCAGGCATAAACCAGGCCGGCGACAAGGATGAGGATGAATAGGATGCCTTCCGTCACCGCATAAAGCGGCAGCTTATTGATGGCTAAAGCCCAAGGGAAAAGGAAAACTGTCTCAACGTCGAAAACGAGGAACACCAGCGCAAAAATATAATATTGCGCCTTGAATTGAACCCACGAATCTCCCACTGTCTCGATGCCACATTCGTATGTGCTTTGCTTGATCGGATTTGGTTTTTTCGGCGCCACCAGCCAGGAAATCAGCAGTGGTGCGACCGGTACAATGATCCCAATGACCAAAAAGAGACCGATGTATAGCCATGCGCTTTGCATACGCACCCCGGGGACAAAGGATTCGTTGCCGGACACAAGCTGACAACGGGCGAATTTTACCACAAACAAGCTCTTTCGATTACTAATCGCCGTCTTTATTCCATGTGATTTTTGTCATATATTCTCTTATTTGTACTATTATTCACATTGCTGTTCACTTCAGCCGTTTCCACAACCAGCGCAGGCTATCTTCCAGGAACGGGATACCCAGCACCGAACTCAAGAACGCCCCTGCTACCCCCAACAGGCGCGCTGGGCCAGCTTTGAGACCCATGAACGACACCACCTCGAACTCGATAATCTTGGCCGCGATCGCCCGTTCACTTTCGGGGCTCCCATCAAGTGGAACGAAACGCAGGTAGAACCAGACAACGCCCCGGAATTTCCCCACCTCTGCCGGCCGCACGCTCCAGTAGAACGTCACGCTCTGGCCCGGACGCAGAGGCTGGCTGGCCGTTTCGGACGGGACGACCTGCATCCCGGCCAAATCCAGGCGCGCCTCGGCCACGACATTATGCGTATCATACAAGTTCGGGAT
>CAYZIQ010000064.1:14742-16400 GCA_964478375.1 uncultured Chloroflexus sp.
CTTTCTATACACGAGGGACCGCCAAGCTCAATATTACTTGCTTCAATCTTAAAAAACAAGCCCAATTGCCTTAAAAACCTGTATGTTTTGGAGATAACGTAGTAATATCAGCGTGGTTCACAAGATACCAATTTGATTTACGAAGGAGGCCTGAAAGGAGTGAATGACGAAGACCCGCTAATAGTTATCCTCTATAACGAGGAACTGGCCGTCCGGTGTGGCGAGGCAAAGGATTTGATCGCCATCCAGGATACCGCCAGTGTGGCCGTGCATTTGAACGAGGCACTGGCCAGTTGTGATTATCGTACCATCCCCATCGCTGTCCGAGATTCGCTCGAGGAATTGAAAGAATCGCTCAGGCCGTTTTCTCCAGAAACGGCGTTTGTTTTTAATTTATGCGATGGTTTTAGGGGAAACAACAAAGCCGCGACCAAAATTATCCGCCTGATAGAAAAGCTAGGTTTCAAGCATACCGGTTCTTCGGCCGATACCAGTTCATTGTGCATTGACAAAGGACGCGCCAAAGAGCGGCTGATGGTCGCCGGAATCCCCACACCTTCCTTCCAGGTTTTTATACAGCCCGTTGGCGCGTACCGCTACAAACTGCCGGCGATCGTCAAACCCGCCGTGGACGATGCCAGCATCGGGATTGACTTGGATTCGGTCGTCACCACACCAGAAGAACTGTTGAATCGAGTAGCGTACGTGATCGAACGCTACCACGAACCTGCACTTGTCGAGGAATTCATCCCCGGGCGCGAGCTGTCCGTCTCGATGTGGGGCAACAAACACGTCGAGGTGCTCCCCATCACCGAGCAGGACTATTCTCTCATCCCGAATCCTCTCAATAGAATCTTGAGCTACGATGCCAAATGGGTGCGCGATTCGTTCTATTACAACAACATCCCAGCGCGCTGCCCGGCCAACCTGGATGCGGAGGACAGGTACCGGGTGGCGGATGCTGCGCTGCGCGCCTATCGTACCATCGGCTTACGCGACTTTGGCCGCGTGGATATCCGCTATCACAACCAGATTCCCTACATCATAGACATCAACGAAATCCCTGACCTGGCGCCTGTCTCGGGCTTCCCCAATGCCGCCGCGCAGGCTGGCTACTCCTACGCCGTGATGGTCGAGCACATTCTCGGACTTGCGATGCAGCGAGAAAGATGGCAATGGCCACAACTGACATTGAGCTCTCTATCCCCACAAACGCAGATGGTTCAAGCATTCTAGAAATCGCAAAGTACATCGAATTGTTCGAATCGGGCGACGTGGAGGTAATACAAGAGCTTTGGACAGAATTTATCACCAAAGGGGACGAGGCGAGTTGGTATCACTTCATCGCCGCCCGCCGTGATGGACAGGTAGTCGGCTTCGCCTGCTACGGTCAGCGTCCGCTCACCTTGGGCACCTACGACCTGTACTGGATCGCGGTAGACAAGAGCCACCACCGCCAGGGCATCGGTGAAACCCTACTCAGCGAGGTAGAAAAACAGGTGAAGGCGCGCGGTGGCCGCCTGCTGATCGCCGAGACGGCTGGAAAATCCGCTTTCGAGCCGACGCGCCGCTTCTACCTGAAAACCGGCTACGAACTGGAAGCCAGGATCCGCGATTTCTACGCCCCAGGAGATGACCTGGTTGTCTTCACGAAACGG